>PATO01000031.1 GCA_002712415.1 Actinomycetota bacterium
GGAGGATTTGAACCTCCGAAGGCTAACGCCGACGGGTTTACAGCCCGTTCCCTTTGGCCGCTCGGGCACCGACCCTGAAGTGCGAATACTAGCGCTTGCTGTTCGAGTTCCCACCATTAGTGCTCAGAAATTTCTTTGTTTTATTTCACCCAGTAATTTGGTCCGTTAAGTTGATCTCAATACATGAGATTTAATAACTTGGAGGNCACACAAGAAGAGAGGACCCCCATGCCCACGTTTGATATTACTTCAACTGTAGCTATGCAAGAAGTTCGAAATGCGACAGATCAGGCTTCGCGCGAAGTCGGCCAGCGCTATGATTTCAAAGCTACCAACAGTTCCATTGAGCTTTCAGAGGAAAGNATAAATATTGAATCATCCTCAGATGATAGACTAAANGCCTTGCGAATAGTTCTCGAAGAAAAATTAGTTAAGCGAAAAATTTCTCTCAAGGCACTAAATCACCTACAGGTTGAGGATGCCTCGGGTGGGAGAAGACGTCAGACTATTGCCCTGACTTCGGGTATAAATTCCGAGAAGTCGAAAGAAATAAATAAATTCATTAAAGGAATCGGCCTTAAAGGNNTACAGTCGCAGACTCAAGGNGACCAAGTCCGTGTTTCAGGAAAAAAGCGAGATGATTTACAAGCCGTTATCAATGCGCTTAAGGATAATGATTTCGGGATTCCATTACAATTTGGGAATTTCCGTGACTAATGAATCGGTCGTGGANTCATGATGCCAGTATGGATATGTAATAATGAACNATCTAAAGGTAGCGAAGTAATTATTTTTGATCTTGATGGTGTTATTAGTGATGCTGCTCATCGTCAACACTTTCTTAAGGGAACAGAAAGGGATTGGGATGGGTTCTTTTCTGCATGCACGGANGACCCGCCCATTATTTCTGGTGTAAAGCTAATAAACGTNCTCAATAAATATCATAAGACCATAATTCTTACCGCTCGCCCCAGTTCTGTTCAATCAAAAACTGTTCACTGGCTCAAGAGGCACAGTGTTGTTTNGGATGTATTGATCATGAGATCGGATGATGACCATCGACAATCGTCAGAAATGAAACTAACTGCTCTAAACCAGATCCGAGATGCTGGGTATGATCCGGTACTGGTTTTTGATGATGACCCNAAGAATATAGCAATGTTTTTAGAACAAGAGGTTCCTGCAATCTCAGTTCACAGTGGCTACTATGCTTAGCTTTGAACTGGAGAATAACGATTGATGTGTTATCCAGAGNTCTATTTNANGNGGAATTCNACAAATACCAAAGGTTCATTTAAATATAGACTATTTGCACAGTAATTCTGATAGTACTACTATCAGAATTACTCTGGAGGACCTTATGCCAACGGTAACGCGAAAGATCAACGTTTCATGTTCGCTTGCTGAAGCTTGGGAGGTTTTGTCTGACTTTGGTGAAATCTCTATTTGGGCCAGGAATGTCAATCACTCCTGCCTGTTATCGCACCGTCAAGAAGGAATGGGAGCAACGCGAAGAATTCAAACTAGGAATTCTTCAGTTACTGAACATGTAACAAGATGGGAAGAATTAAGACGTATATCTTACGAAATACGAGGATTACCTCCCGTATTTAAACAAGTTCTGAATACTTGGTCGTTGGAGCCAAGCGAAATAGGTGTTCAATTATCACTACAAATTGAAATCATTCCTATTCGTCGACCGGTGACTCCTATTGCCGGTTTAGCCTGCCTTGCATTTGGAAGGATTAATACGAGGATGCTGAAAGACATAAAAGGGTTCATTGAGGATGTAATGCCGCTCGTGAAACTTGAAGACCAAATATCTCTTTTGGAGCAAAAGATTGAGGAGTTGGAATCTCAAAATGAATAATTCGAGTCAGGCCGATGTAATTATTTTCATGACTGACGAAGAGCGAGCAATCCCACCATATGAAACACAAGAGGTTATTGAGTGGCGTGATAGAACACTTGCTGGAAGAAATTGGTTCAAGGAAAACGGGGTATGTTTCAATCGACATTACACAGGTTCTTTGGCATGTGTGCCGAGTCGCCCGACGCTTTTTACAGGTCAGTTTCCGGATGTACACGGTGTCACCCAGACTAACGGGTTAGGGAAAGATGAATATGACTCCCGGATGAGATGGTTACTCCCTCGTGAGGTGCCGACAATTGGACATTGGTTTAGAGCGGCTGGGTATGACACTCATTATGATGGCAAGTGGCACATAAGCCATGCGGATCTTGTAGACGAAGATACAGGGAATCCTTTGGCAACAAACACAGCTGATGGGACTGTTCTTCAGGATGCTGTTGACAGGTACCTTACAGAGAATCCCCTCAACGAATTTGGTTTCTCAGGTTGGGTTGGGCCAGAACCTCACGGAGCACCTCTAGCTAATTCAGGTTTTATTCGAGACCCGCTAATTGCCGACAGGACAGTTAAATGGCTCAAGGATAGATATCTGAAACGAAGTTTGGGAGATAAGGATGCTCAGAAGCCTTTTCTCTTAGTGGTTAGCTTTGTTAACCCACACGATATTGTGCTTTTGCCAATATTCATGCGAAGACCTGAATTTAATCCCATCACCCCTTCTGAACTTGATCCACCAGATATCCCTGCGCCTCCTACGCGTTATGAGGACCTCTCGACAAAACCTGCTGCCCAGATCGCATACAAAAATTCTTATTACTCTGGGTATGGTCCCCAGCGAGTGGTGCGTGCAGCATATGAAAATAATGAGCAGGAATATAGGAACCTTTATTATCGTTTGCATGCTGAAGTTGACGACCCTCTTGACAGAGTTAGGAAAGCGCTGACGATTGATACCTCACGAGAGAAGATTATCTTTCGAACGTCAGATCATGGAGACTTATTGGGGGCTCATGGCGGTCTTCACCAGAAATGGTTTAATCTTTACGATGAAGCCACAAGAGTTCCTTTTGAAATTATCAAGTATGGAAGCGAGAGTGCTCCGAAGGGAGTCGTTGATTCAATTCCGACGTCGCATGTGGACTTGATACCAACTGCTCTAGCGCTTGCAGGACTGGATCAGCAAGAGCTTGGGCAAAGATTAGCTCCTTTATTCTCAGAGTTTCATCCACTTCCGGGAAAGGACCTAAGCCCGCTACTAGTAGACCCAGATGCNGAGGAATACAAGGGCAGGGCAATCTACTTCATGACCCGAGATAATATGCTTGAGGGTGATACTCTTGCGTCCGGAATGGCTCGTGGACTTGGAAGAGCAGATAATCCTCCACCAGCAATGAAGATCCAAATAGCTCCACATGTGAGTACTAACTTCGAAGGAATCGTTGTCAAGATTCTTGATGGCGAAATTCCTGGAATCGTTTCTTCTTTGTGGAAAATTACTNGCGCTCATGATGATCCAGAAACATGGTCTATCCCAAACAGAGCTAACTTATCGTCTTCGGGCCCATTCGGTGAAACCTATAGGACCACAAAAATTCCTGACCAATTTGAGCTGTATGATTTAACGAACGATCCTACTGAATCAAAGAATCTGTGGAAAGATCCAAAGGCTCAGCATGTATTTGAATATATGAAGNGTCGACTGAATGAAGAGAGAATTATTTCACTTCCTGAACGTAACACCCCTCGCCCCTATGCCAAAAGAAAACCTCCCGAGGCACAATTAGCAGGACAAACACCGCCAGCTCTAGCTCGAGGCTTACGGGCACTCCTTCGTAAAGCTGGATTGCATCCTGAAGATACTGAGGAATTTGGAAAAGATGTAACGGGGAAACGAGCGCTGATTGTGTGCACGAATACTGATCAAATGCCCAATGGGAAATCAACGGGTGTGTTTGCATCAGAAATGACTGTTCCATATTACATTTGGAGCGACGCAGGAATGGAAGTTGATATTGCAAGCCCGTTGGGTGGTTTGGTGCCCATTGACCCTCAATCTTACCGTCCAGTGGTCCGGACTCGATATGACGATAGAGCTCTGAAAGATGGGTACCTTCAAAAAAACCTGTCTGAGTCTTTAGCTATGGAAGATGTAAATATTGATGCTTACGATGTGATTTATTTTGCAGGGGGTTGGGGAGCAGCATTCGACTTAGGGTTTTCCGAAACTGTTGGTGAGAAAGTCACAGAAGCAAATCAGAAGGGAAAGATTCTCGGCGGAGTGTGTCATGGTCCACTGGGCTTCCTTAAAGCTAGAGGCTTCAATGGGGAGCCCCTGGTTAAGGGGCGTCGTGTTACCGGAGTGACTGATAAGCAGGTCAGGGATTTACGCATAACTCATACTCCTCATCATCCAGAAACGGAATTGCGACGACTTGGAGCTGATTATCGCTGTACTCATCGCTTCAGAGATCCGTTTGCAAACTGTTGGGAAGTTGATGGGAATATTGTTACCGGGCAGAATCAGAATGCAGCACCTATGGTTGCCAGAGAGATTATGGAATTGATTTCTTAAGATCAGGTTTGTCTTTTGATTTAATTTTCGTCTGAGTGTTGAGCGCCTTCTTGGATCGCAGCTACAACACCTTGATCAGCCAGAGTTGTTGTATCACCAAGGTTACGGCCTTCAGCTACGTCTCTCAGTAAACGCCTCATTATTTTTCCTGATCTTGTTTTAGGTAAGTCTGGGACAAGAAATACGGCCTTGGGACGTGCGATNGGACCGAGTTTTGTAGCTACGTGTTCTCGTATTTCATTACGGAGATCATCGGATCCTTCTGAACTCCCACGTAGAATGACATAGCCAATTATTGATTGTCCAGTCGTTTCGTCTGTGGCGCCTACAACAGCTGCCTCTGCCACTGCTGGATGATCGACTAGGGCAGATTCGACTTCAGCTGTAGAAATTCTATGCCCGGATACATTCATCACATCATCTACTCTTCCGAGTAGCCAGAGGTAGCCATCTTCATCAATTTTTGCTCCATCCCCAGCAAAATATTTTCCTTCGTATGTGCTCCAATAAGTTTCAAGATACCTATCTGGGTCTTTCCAAATTCCTCTTAACATTGAAGGCCAGGGGTGAGTGATTGTTAGATATCCGCCTCCCTGTTCAACTTTGTTTCCATCATCATCTACGACCTCGGCAAAGACTCCTGGGATGGTGAAACAAGCAGATCCTGGCTTTGTAGTCGTGATCCCGGGTATCGGAGTTATCATATGGCCTCCTGTTTCGGTTTGCCACCAAGTATCAACTATCGGTGTATTACTTCTTCCCACGTGCTCGTGGTACCACATCCAAGCTTCAGGGTTGATTGGTTCGCCGACTGTCCCTAAAACTCGTAATGAGGAAAGATCGTGGTTTGATAGCTCATCGCTTCCCCATTTCATAAACGTTCTAATAGCGGTCGGCGCAGTGTAGAGTTGCGTTACCTTATAGCGTTCGATGATGTCCCATAACCTATCTTTAGGCCATTGCGATCTTTCAGGTCCATTTCGAAGACTCTCTCTAGGGGTATCTGGGGTTCCTTCATACATGACTGACGTGGTGCAATTTGCAAGCGGGCCATAGACAATGTAGCTGTGGCCGGTTACCCAGCCAATATCAGCCGCGCACCAATAGACATCAGTATCTGGTTTCAAGTCAAAAACATATTTATGTGTGAATGCAACTTGCGTTAGATAACCGGCGGAGGTGTGCATAATCCCTTTGGGCTTAGCAGTGGTACCTGATGTGTATAGGAGGTAGAGGAGTTGTTCCGCAGGCATTGGTTCGGGATGGCATGTTGATATTGCATCTTTCATGACATCATGCCACCAGAAGTCTCTTCCAGAGTTCATATTGACATCAAGATTGCATCGATTGACAACAACTACTGTTTCAACGGATTGAGCCCCATTTTCCAGTGCAGTATCAACGTTAACCTTTAGAGCTGATGGTTCACCTCTCCGATATCCAGCATCAGCTGTGATGATCATTTTTGCTTCTGCATCCTCACATCTATCTATGATTGCATCAGGGCTGAAACCTCCGAAGATGACTGAGTGGGCGACACCGATACGTGCACAGGCGAGCATAGCTATGGGAAGTTCAATAANCATNGGCATGTAAATAGCTACGGTGTCATTTCTTTTGAGCCCGAATTCCTTTAGTACATTNGCAAATTTTGATACTTCATCAAGCAATTCTTGGTAAGTAATTGTTTTTGTATCCCCTGGTTCACCCTCCCAGTGATACGCGACTTTATCACCTTTCCCATTTTCAATATGGCGGTCGAGGCAGTTGTATGAAATGTTGAGTTCTCCATCAGAAAACCACTTTGCATAGGGAAGATTCCATTCAAGAGTATTAGTGAAGTCTTTGTGCCAGGTTAGTAATTCTCTTGCTTGTTTAGCCCAAAACGATTCATAGTCNTCAGACGCTTCGTTATAGATTTGTGAGTCTGTGAGTAAAGCGTTTGAAGTNAAGGTTTCNAGTGGAGGGAATGTTCTATTTTCTGTATAAAACTCTTCTATAGCTTGATTCTCCGACATATAACCTCATTTATTTATTTGGTTAGAGATTACTCTGTCAGTTAGTTNNAGGCGACCTATNATCANNATTTCACTGACCATTCGAGTACTTTNAAAGAGCCTAGACCGCTGAGGTCTGTAAGTGCTTCAGATTCGCCTATAGCACTTCTTGCTTCAAGTGCTGTTANGTCTGGATTGTGAGCATGCTTTTTCCATTGTTGTTTGCTCTTTTCNACTTGGTTTTCTAATCCCAAATCCCGTAACCATTGAGCTTGTGTNTNNATTGAAGTTGGAGGTAGCACCCTAGCTAGCTGGCTTATATCAACGTCCGNGGTGATGTCTGATTGTCCNATATCTTTTAGCGGATGAGTATCTACTTCGTGCTGCTGGTATGTTCGTAACCAATGCTGTTTTTGGTGGGACTCAAAACTCTCAACTGCATAGTCAATTACGATGATCTTTCCATTGTGTAGAATTTCTAGAGCATCTTTAAGCCACTTTTGTGCTTCTCGCTGAACGGGCACTCTTACGTTCGGGGTTTCTAGTTTGTAAGGCGGGGCCTTTTCGTTGTTCGGTATCAGTATTTCCGAAATATTTTCATCATCTACTGTAATTTTTACTTCCAGCCATGAGCCATCATTTTGAGACTCAAAGATGTCGAATGGTAGATTATCCAAAAGCTCATTTGCAAAGATAATGCCGACTTCTATTTCATTTGGCATTGTTGAAAGTGTTTGCACTGCGGNCGGATGGGTTTGAATTTGTTGGGAGCTGGATTCAACGGCAATGTACTTGAGCGCACCTTTGCATTGCATTTGAGATCTTAAAATTGATTTGGCTAGAGTTCCTGGTCCGGCTCCGCATTCTAGGAAAGTAAAATGAGATGGTTTACCAAACTCTATCCAACATTTATCAATCGCTCGAGAGATAATCTTCCCAAATAATGGTCCCACTTCTGGGCTAGTAATGAAGTCTTTTTTTCTTCCCGCCCCACCATGGGAATAGAATCCTTCCGTTTCGTCGTATAAAGCGAACTTCATAAACTCGCTAAAACTTATAGCACCATCTTCTCTTATATTTGCTTTTATCTTTTGCTCAAGTGACATGCCGATTCGCTTCTAGGCTACAGCACTTATATCTATGCCGCAGATGCTACATCGCTAACGAAATGAGGGAGACGTCTGTAAAGTGTGTGACAATTCCGGGCACAATTCCAAAAGCTAAAGTTGTTGCGACCGTGATGGTTAGCGCTGTTGATAGAGATACAGGAACTTTCATTTCAGATATATGGGAGTTGTGTGGATCTTCAACCCACATTTTCATNGCTATCCGACCGTAGTAACCNAATGCTATGACGGCATTGATCGCAGCTATAACNGCTAGTCCATACCCCCAACTTGTATCGGCACTTGTTAGGGAGGTNAACACTGAGAATTTNGCGAACCANCCTCCAAGTGGTGGAACACCTGCAAGTGAGGCGAGGAAGATTGTCATCATTATTGCAAGGGNAGGAGAGGTTTTGAATAGNCCNTTGTAGCTTTCAATTTGNCCGGATCGAGTTGTTCTTGCGACGGATAGGATTATTGCGAANGCCCCAAGATTCATTGCTGCGTAAATNGCTAAATANGTGACGATTGCAGAGACTGACTTATCGGCGATTTCTATGCTCTCTCCAGCTACGGCTAAGGGTGCCAGCATGAACCCAGCTTGAGCAATACCTGAATAGGCCATGAGACGTATTATGTTTGTTTGTCGAAGCGCCATNACATTACCTGCGGTCATTGATAACGCAGCGAGTATCCACAGCAGGGGCTGGAATACATCTCCTCTGCCGAAGAAACCGACGACAACGAGATTCATTAAAGCTACAAAACCTGCTGCTTTAGAGGCTACCGCTAGGAAAGCTGTGACCGGAGTTGGAGCTCCTTCATATGTGTCGGGGGCCCAGGTGTGGAATGGAAATGCTGAGACTTTAAAAGCGAATCCGATTACGACAAATATTATGCCTAGGGTGATTATTGATGTGCTTGAATCTCCTGAGCTAATTGAGCTGTTGATTTCTTCAAGTATTGTGCTTCCAGTGACTCCGAAAATTAATGACATTCCATACAGCATGATTGCTGAGGCAAAGACTCCCATCAGGTAATATTTCAATCCTGCTTCATTGCTTCTGAGGTCTCTTTTCCGCCATGTCGCCAACATATAAGCGGGTATCGAAAGTAATTCTAGAGCTACGAATATCGTGATTAGGTCTCGGGCTGAGGCCATAATTACCATTCCCAGAATTGAAGATAGAAGCATCCCATAGTATTCGTTTTCCCAGTATTCCCCTTCAGCTATGTAATTTGTTGATAAGAGAACTACCAAATATCCACTTAGTAGGAATATTGCTTTAACAATGAGCGAATATTTATCAACGATGAAAGCACCGTTAAACATACTTCTGTCTTCTGAATCAATAGCGAGTGTAAGTATCGGTATCAGGGGTGCGAGCAGGAATAATCCGGCTAAAGCCGAAGTCATAGCTCGTCCCTTTTCTCTCCAAATAACATCAACCAAGGTTATGATTGCACCACCGCCTAGAAGACAAAGNTCGGGAGCAACTGCATGCCAATCAATTGGGGGCCGAACAAACTCAGGGGTTGAGGCGAAGAGATTACCTAGGGTAGACGCTGCATTTAGCATGTGTTAATTACCTGTCTCTTCCAGAAGATTCCTGATGTTGGCGAAGCAGTCTTTTCCTGCTGTCTCACCATTACTATCTAGGCAATTATCAACTTCTTGACCTTGAATATCAACAGTCAGGGATTTCACTACAGCATCGTCTGTCGTTGAGAAAATAGGTCGCGGGTATAACCCAAAGAAAAGAATTAGCGCAAGGATTGGTGCCCACGTGATCCACTCATACCTCTTAACATCAGTTATCTCAGGATTATCTTTAAATTCATCAGTGGGGGTTCCCATTGCTGTTTTTTGGAGCATCCAGAGAAGATATCCTGCAGCTAAAACTGTACCTAAAGCAGCCACAACCATATATACCCGGAATGTTGTTTCAGAGAGGATTGCTGCTGGATTGTAGCTAGCCAAAATCGCGGGGAATTCTCCCCAGAATCCTGCTAGTCCCGGCAGACCTAGAGAGGCCATGGCGCAAAATCCTAGTATCCAACCCATTCGAGGTGCTGAGATGAGAAGACCGCCTAGTCGGTTCATATCGAGNGTGTGATAGCGGTCTTTCATAGAACCGGCAAGAAAAAATAGCATGCCAGTGATTAGTCCGTGGGCAACCATCCCGAAGATTGCTGCGTTTATACCGAAATCAGTAAGTGTAGCAATTCCAAGCATTACGAACCCCATATGGGCTACTGAAGAGAAGGCTATAAGACGCTTCATATCGCGTTGAGCCAGACATCCGAGAGCCCCGTATATGATTCCGATAACTGCTAGCAGGCCGATGAAAGGAGCCCATGCAGCAGCTGCTTCTGGAAGCATTGGTATTGCGATCCTAATAAAGCCGTATGTTCCTAGTTTCAGTAACACTGCGGCAAGTATTACCGACCCTACTGTTGGAGCCTGGGTGTGCGCGTCAGGGAGCCATGTATGAAAAGGGAACATTGGGACTTTGACACCAAATCCCACGAACATTCCGGCAAATATCCAAAGTTGTGCTGTTCTGCTTATCCCGAGGGTTGCACCTTCAGATAGTGCGACCATGGAGAAAGTTTGTGCTTGGTCTCCTACGATTGTTCCATCTGCTAAGAAGTAAAGAGCTAGGAAGCTTACGAGCATCAAAGCGGAACCAAACATGGTGTAAAGGAAGAACTTCAAAGATGCGTATCGCCGATCATCGCCACCCCAGACTGCGATCATAAAGAACATTGGTAAGAGTACTACTTCGAAGAATACGAAGAAAAGAATCAGATCTTGGGCTACAAAAGTACCGATCATTCCCGTTTCAAGAATAAGAATTAGTGAAAGAATTGCTTTAGGGTTTCGTGGTTCGGGGAAATGACCGAATGTATAGAAGATGCATAAAGGAACTATGAATACGGTTAAGGCTATGAGCGGTAGTGACATTCCATCAACGCCAAGGATATAGCGACTGTTTATAACCCCTATCCAGTCCTCATCAACAACGAATTGAAGATCAGCTGACTTTCCGTAGTCAAATACGATGAGCATGAATGCGCCCAGTGCGGCCGTTATAAGAGTTGTAAGAAGGGCTATACCTTTAATTAAATCTTCCTGCGCCTTTGGGGTAGCCATCACGGCAGCTGCCCCCGCAAGCGGAAGAAAAATCATTAGGCTGAGGAGCCAGTTGTTATCAAAATCCATATCAGTTTCTCCTAGACAAACACAATAAACAAGCCAGCCAGTATTGTGGTGGCTGCGAACATAATGGCGGCATATTGGTGAACCTTACCGCGTTGAACAATAGTACGAGTGGTTTCACCAAGACCTTCAGATGCTTTACCTGAGAGGTTTACCGCTCCGTCAACCAAGTTCTGGTCAATCTTTTCATAAACAAAAGTTGCTGAATTTGCCGCCTGTTTACCTATCTGGTTGACAACTCCATCAATACCTTTTTGGTTTGTCCAATATGCTGCATCTGCAACGGGGCCTTTAGTGCCGTTGGCTATGATGTCAGTGTAAAGGTGGTCCAAGTAGTATTTTTGTTTAAGAACTGTATGNCCAGCTTTTGCTAATTTATTTTTTGCAGTTAGCCCATTAGCAAGCTCTGTTGCTGCTGGGCTTTGGGCATTAACTTTGATGAAGAAATAGTGTGCCGCTAGACCTACTCCTGTGAGAGCAACAATGGTTGAAAAGATGGCTAAAGTCCAGCTTGGTGTTCCATGCGCTATTGCTGGGAAATACGTCGCGACGGGTTCAACATAGTGACCGAATCTCTCCTGCCAATTTGTTGTATTTCCGGTGAGGAAACCTACTGGTAAGTTCAAAAAGCCTGCTCCTATTGCCATTACAGAAAGAATGATAAGAGGGATTGTGATTCTTTTGCCTGATTCGTGTGGGTCTCCATGCCCATGAGTGTCTCCTCGGAATTCGCCGAAGAATGTTAGGTATATGACTCTGGTCATGTAGGCGCAGGTAAGTGCTGCGCCGATTATCCCCATAACCAGCGCGAATACGTAGGAGCCGTTTCCGCCTGTTCCGCCGAAAAGGCCCCATCCGCCTGTTCCTACAAGGATTTCATCTTTTGACCAGAAGCCGGCAAGTGGTGGTAATCCCATTAGTGCAATGGTGCAAATGATGAACGTTTTATAGGTTGTTGGCATGAATTTTCGCATACCCCCCATTGATTTTTTCATATCGAAGCTGTGGACAGAGTGACTTACGGATCCTGCTCCAAGGAAGAGGCCTGCTTTGAAGAAGGCGTGAGTGAAGAGGTGGAACACTGCAGCTGTCCACGCTCCTACTCCAAGAGCCATGACCATGTAACCTAGCTGAGAGACTGTTGAGTACGCGAGTACTTTTTTGATGTCATCTTGGACGAAAGCCAATAACCCGGCTCCG
This sequence comes from Actinomycetota bacterium, assembly GCA_002712415.1. Classification (GTDB taxonomy): domain Bacteria; phylum Actinomycetota; class Acidimicrobiia; order Acidimicrobiales; family UBA8592; genus UBA8592. The sequence goes on from PATO01000031.1 coordinate 11,972, forward strand.
ACTAGGGTTACCGATCCGACAAGAGCAAGGACGTTAAAGCTTGATCCTGCAATGTCGTAACCTTCAAAGAAGACTCCATATAATCGGGCGACCATATAAATCCCTGCCACAACCATTGTTGCGGCATGTATTAGGGCTGAAACAGGAGTTGGGCCAGCCATGGCATCTGGTAGCCAAGTATGGAGAATAAATTGACCAGATTTTGACATGACAGCAGCAGTCAAACACAAGGAAGCTATGAGAAGAGTGGTTTTCCCGATTTCGTTGTTGATGGCTGCGACGTTAATATCAACGATGCTCCATGATCCAGCGGACCAAAAGAGTATTATCATCCCGACTAAGAGCCCCATATCGCCCACGCGGTTGGTTAAGAATGCCTTCAGAGCAGCATCTGAGTTTGGTTTTTCTTCCCACCAATGGCCTATTAACGCAAATGAGCACACGCCCACGAGTTCCCAACCAACGATTGTTTGAAGGATATTTTCGCTGAGCACAAAGAAAAGCATGGATGCTGAAAATAAGCTTAGGAAGGCAAAATAGTGGGTGTATCTTCGGTCTCCTGATACGTAATCCGTTGAATAAATATGAACGAGTAGGGATATTACTGTTACCACGAACAGCATCATTACTGCTAGACCGTCGACCATAATACCAACTTGGAATTTTTTACCCCCTGTCTCCCACCATGTGAATCGTTCAATTACTGCGTCAACAGCAACTGGTTCGTATCCTGATTCTTCACCTGCTGCATAAATGTTCATCTGCTCGGCTGATGCCACTTCAATGGGTTCTGCTGAGGCGTTCTCTTCAAGTACCTGGGAGGAGGTTTCGCTATATTTTTCCTCGGTTTCGTATGAGGTACTCTTTTTATAGTTGTCGCTTGCGTTATCTACTTGGTTCATCCATTGGCCAACACAACAAATTGCTAGGATCAATGAGAGTGCAATAGCTGTGATACCAAATTCAGCACCTTTGTATTTCATTTTCTTCCCAAAGAATAAAATTAGGAAGAAAGAGAGTGCGGGCAGTGCAGGGATTAACCATGCAGTTTCTAGAAACCAACCAGTTGCTTGCACGGACTTAGAGGGAACTGCTGCTGCGAGTGTTAAAAGATTTGCCATGTTCATCCCTTCATCTGATCTATCTCAGACAAATCAACATTCTTCTTATTTCGAAATATCAAAAGAACGATTGCGAGCCCGACGCCTACTTCTGCTGCGGCTATTGCTATAACGAATAGTGCGAAAACTTCTCCAGCGATATTGTCTGTTAGTGCAGAGAAAGCTACCAAGTTTATGTTTACTGCATTGAGGATTAACTCAATGGACATTAGAACCATTACACCATTTTTACGCGCAAGTACGCCATAAATTCCTATGCAGAAAAGAACTGAGCTTAGAAGTAGATATTGAGCGATAGTCACGCGACTTCTTTCCTAGCAATGACAACTGCTCCTATGAGTGCTGCAAGGAGAAGCACTGAAACTGCTTCAAATGGGATGATGAAATCGGAAAAGATAGAGTCAGAAACTTCAGCTGCACTTGTCACCGTTTCTTTGGGGAGTTCTTCTCCTCGGTAGGTGTCAATGATTGAATATGACATTACGGCGAACATCAGTGTTCCGATGACTGCAGGTAAAATTCTGTTGGGCATGTTTATGTTTTCTTCATCACCGATGCTCGCTTTAGTAAGCATGACACCAAAGAGCAGTAGAACGATGACAGCGCCGATGTAGACCAAGATTTGTGTCACGCCCACAAATTCAGCACCCAGCAACAAGAACTGGCCGGCTACGCCAGCAAGAACAAGCACTAGCCATAGTGCTGCATGCACGATGTTCTTTGTTGTGACAACCTTCAGCGCCGACACGATCATGAGAAGAGCGAGGATAGCGAAGAAGACATTTTGTGCAACCATTACCTCGGCACCTTCCTTACTTTCTGCTCTGAACCATCTTCATATTCTTCGAAGTCTGGAACTGTCTCCATCCATTCTCCGAGTCTTTCTTTGTCATGAAGCAGATCAGCTAATTTTAGTTCAGAGAATTCGTATTCGGGTGTCCAGAATAACGCATCGAATGGGCAGACTTCTACACAAATGCCACAGAACATGCAGAGAGAGTAATCAATATCAAACCTGTCTAGGGCATTGACTTGCCTGGGTTTACCTCCCTCTCGTCGAGGTGGCGCTAGTTCTTTATGTCCTTCAATGTATATGCACCAGTCCGGGCACTCGCGAGCACACAACATGCAGGCTGTACAGTTTCCTTCATGAAGAGCTATGACCCCACGCGCGCGAGCCGGGGGTGCCTCTTTGACGTGTGGGTATTGAACGGTTAAAGCCCCCTTGCTTGGTTGTGGGATTGGTTTTAGAAGCCCATCAGGAAAGAGTGTTTTAATCATGGTTCGGAATGTGACTTTTAATCCTTTTAGAATTCCTGGTAGCTGTGACATCAGTTCAATCCTCCAGTTGTGAGAAGTTTCTTATTAAGTCTGTGTACAAGGTTCATAGTGCCACCTTNAGTACCCCTGTTATAGCGATATTTGCNAGGCTCAGTGGGATTAGGAATTTCCATGCCAATCTTTGTAGTTGGTCTTCTCTGAATCTNGGGAATGTGAATCTAAACCAGAAAATTAAGAAAGCAATGAGCATCGTCTTGGTCGCTAGCACCAAAGGCCCTATGACATTGAATACTTGACTTCCAGCATCAATACCTGGGACGTACCAACCCCCAAAGAATAGCACCGCAGCTATTGCTGAAAAGACGCCTGCTGAAGCAAATTCGCCGATGAAGAATAGGAGAAACCTTATGCCCGAATATTCTGTTAGGTATCCGGTTACTAGTTCGGACTCTGCTACTGGCATGTCAAACGGTGCCTGCGTCAATTCTGCTTGAACTGCAATCATGAAGATAACGAAACCGATGAATTGAGTGAGGATGAATGGGTTTCCTATCCCTCCCCAACCAAAAATTTCTCCTTCTGCCTGTGCAAGAACGATTCCTTGCATNTTCATGGTTCCTGCTTGAATTACTACGCCGACTACAGCGAGAATTAGGGGTAATTCATATGCAATGAGTTGGCCTGCGGCACGGATTCCACCTAGAAGAGAATATTTGTTTGCTGAGGACCAGCCTGCCATCAAGATTCCTATTACTGAAACTGATGACACTGCCATCGCAAGATAGATTCCAGCATCAAGGTCAACGAAAAGGGCGTCAGGCCCAGCTGGCAGTACTACAACAAGTAGGAACGTTGACATGAGTACGACAAACGGGGCCGCTGCAAAAACAAATTTATCTGCCTTTGAAGGGAAGATATCTTCTTTTTGTAGCCATTTACCTACTTCGGCTAGAAGTTGAAGTGATCCNTATGGGCCGGCCTCCATGGGGCCAAGTCTGCTTTGCATGAAGGAAATGGCCTTGAATAGATATAGATAGACGATTGTTCCCGCTGGAAGTAGAACAGCTAGAAGTCCAATAGGAACTTTTATCAGGAACGTTTCCTGCCACCATGATGGATTGAGTGCGAGCAGTTCAATCATCGATCAATATCTCCAAGAATGAAATACAAAGAAGCAAGTATGGAAATGATGTCAGGAACGAATACATCTTTTAGAACCCATGGTGTAATTGACATATTTGAGAAACTAGCTGATCGAATTTTTACTCTGAAAGGGGTAAGGTCACCTTTACTTACGACGTAGTAGCCCATTTCTCCTAACGGGTTTTCAGTTGCCACGTAGGCTTCTCCTGCTGGTACTTTTATGATCCTTGGGACTTTTGCCATGATCGGGCCTGAAGGTATAGAACCAAGGAGTTGGTCTATGATGTTGCAAGCTTCTCGAGTTTCTTGAAGCCGAACCCAGAATCTTGCNAATGAGTCTCCGTCGGGGTGGGTCCATACTTTCCAGTCAACTTGATCGTAAACGAGCCCGACATTGGCATCGCGCCGGATATCCCAATCCACGCCAGATGCCCTTAGNTTTGCTCCTGATAAACCATAAGATAGTGCAACGTCGCCNGGTATGACTCCGATATTACGGGTGCGGGCTTGGAATATTTCGTTACCCAGAACGAGTTCTTCCATTTCATCGCAAAAGGATTTCATTCTGTCAATGGCGCCTCGTGTTTCCTCAATCCAACCTTTTGGCAAGTCGTCTTTAAGTCCGCCTATTCTGTCAAAATTAGGGTGGAAACGTCCTCCAGTGACACGCTCAATTTGGTTTAAGACGAATTCTCTATCNCGGAATGCGTAAAAGACAGGTGTAGTTGCGCCAACTTGGACAGCCATATCACCTAGGAAGAGGCAAACATTAGCTATACGGCTTAGTTCAAAGAGGATAGTCCGTATCCATTGNGCACGTGGNGGTGCCTCAACTTCCATGAGTTGCTCGGCCGCAAGGATGAATGGCACTTCATTNGCGAAGCTTCCTAACCAATCTATTCGGTTAATAAGGGTAGTTACTTGTGGATAGGTACGTACCTCAGTTAATTTTTCATACCCTCGGTGCATGTAACCCATTATGGGTTCTGCAGCNACTACTTTTTCTCCGTCTAGNTTTGCGATAATTCGGAGAGTCCCGTGTGTAGCCGGATGTTGAGGACCCAAATTAAGTGTCATTCCTTCGTCTGTTTCAACTTCTACATTTACTCTTGCGTCTGCAGCTTGTGACGCTATGTAGGCTAGTTGTTCATTTTCTGTGGTTATGCTCATTTATCTTCTCCAGGCATAGCTTCTACGTCAACAATTCCNGGCCANGGTTTCATTCGTCTTGANAGGAGTGGATAGTCTTTNCTCAGAGGATGACCTTCAAAGTCTCCGGGTAGATATATGTTTCTCAAGTCAGGGTGTTCATCAAAGGTCACTCCGAACATTTCTCGAGCTTCTCTTTCGTGCCAGTTAGCTCCTGGNTAAATCGGNATAAGAGATAGNGCTCTNGGACTTTGGTTATCAAGGTCAGCCTTAACAATTATTCCTATGCCATTAGAAATTGAATAGACGCGACATATAAGTTGGAATCGAGTATCTCCTCCTGTGTAACCCCATTCCATTTGTTCNGGCTCAGTCGAGTTTTGTTCGGGTTCAATGTCTTGTTCAGCATCAAGTTCTCGTCCATAGGGNGAAGGCATCCAGTCAATAACNGATAACCAGTCAAAAAATGTGCAANCCAACTCATCATGGAGGAACTGANCAGTTTGTCGCCAGTTTTCACTTGATACNCGTATCCATAGGCCTCTGTTGGGCGCTATGTGTGATGANAGCACTTTTTCGCCTANTCCNGTAATGATCGTATTGAGTGTTTCTTCAGCNTTTTCATCTACCTCAATGACTTCTTCNTCAANCACTGCTACAGCAGNATCNGATTCTGTGGGTTCTGANGGGGGTTGNTTGTCGGTTGGTTGTTCAGCTTCAGCNTTTTCTCTNGCNGCTTGCGCTCTCTTGAGGAGGTGCTCAGGAATTTCAGCCATGGCTTCCTCCTNGTTTGNNTTGTGTGGGAGAGNGTTTACTCAACGACAATTGGATCACCTTTCCAACGTTCTGCCATATCTTCGTTCATNATTCTCTCTTGGAGTAAAACAATTCCTTCGAGNAGNGCTTCGGGCCTTGGTGGACACCCTGGAACATACACGTCAACTGGAACAATTTGGTCNACACCTTTTGTGACAGAGTATGAATCCCAGTANGGTCCNCCACAGTTTGCACATGATCCCATGGAGATAACATATTTAGGGTCAGGCATTTGTTCCCATAGNCTTCTNACCGCAGGTGCCATCTTGTCGGTTACNGTTCCAGAAACGACTAAAAAGTCGGCNTGCCGAGGGCTTGCTGGAAGTGGAATAACTCCTAGTCGCATGACNTCATATCGTGGNGACGCAAATGCTGCNCCCATTTCNATTGCGCAACATGCTAGCCCCCATTGATATACCCACATTGAGTAGCGTCGACTCATATTCAACAATTTTGTGAGTGGTTTGGGCATTTTGCCAGATTCAACTAATCCCATGTCGTATCCTTTCTGAGAGGTCTTTTAGAACCATTTAAGTACTCCTTTTCGCCAGGCATATAGGAGCCCTAAGAGCAGAATAAAGATGAAGATCGCCATTTCGACGAGGCCGAAGAGTCCGTACTGTTCGAGGCGTGTTGCCCATGGAAATATGAAGACTGCTTCGACGTCAAACATGACAAATAGTAGTGCGAAGATGTANTANCGAATATTGCTTTGGGTCCATCCTGTGCCGACGGGGTCGACTCCTGATTCATAAGTTANGTANTTNTGGTCTTGNTTTCTTGCGGGTCTAATTAGCGCGCTGAGCCCCACAAAGGCGCCGACGAGTGCACATGCAAGCACACCAAAAACGGCGACTGTGAGATAGCTGCGTAGAAATTCAGACACGATGATAAATAGTAGTTACTTGGGGCCATTCGGACCAAGGTGTAAAGCACAAGATAGCCGAAACTGGAGGCCTAAACGCGGTTAAGGGAGGTTTAGTTTGATTTGTTTTTTGGGGTTTTGCTCTCTTTGGGGTACGAGGGTACTCCTTTGTTTGGCGCTTATTCTTTGGGATAAAGTTTGAGTAGTTCATTTTTAACTCGGTATCAATGCTGGTATGGCCCTTTGGACCATTTCTACGAGAGGTTCTGGCCAGATTCCGAAGAACATCGTGGCGATGACCGCGATGGCGAGTACTAACCCAATTTCAATTGGGATATGGAGCTTGATACCTTTTTGATCTTTTTCTGGTTCTGAAAGCCAGACTTTTACAAGGATCCGCAGGTAAAGGAATGCTCCTATAACTGCTGTAACCATTGCAATGATGGCAAGTAGATATGATCTTTCTTCTATTGCAGCTTCGATAACATAAAATTTTGCAAAGAATCCAGAAGTTAAAGGTATTCCAGCCTGCCCCAACAGGAAGATGGTAAAGGTGATTGCTAGCAAAGGTTTTCGTGTAGCTAGACCAGATATTGAATTAAGATCCGTTTGGATTCCGGTATCTCCGGAATTTATTGCTACGACTGTGAAGCTACCTATAGCCATGAAGGCATACGTCGCTAGATAGAAAAGAACTGCTTTTACTCCTTGGTCAGATGCGGCTTGCGTTCCTACTAGTAAGTAGCCGGCATGGCTTATAGAAGAGTATGCAAGCATCCGTTTTAGATCGGTTTGTACGATAGCTAGTAACGACCCGGTTAGTAATGTTGCGATAGCAATTGCGTAGATGACAGGTTGCCAGTCAGCCCGGTATTCTCCGAGGGTTACATAAAGTACTCTCAGGATTGCCGCAAACCCTGCTGCTTTTACAGCAGAGGCCATAAAGGCAACAAATGGAGTAGGTGACCCTTGATAGACATCTGGTGACCAAAAGTGGAAAGGCACTGCTGCAACTTTGAATGCCAGGCCAACTATTATTAAACCTAGAGCTGCAAGTAAGAGAGTGTCATTTGTTAGTTCGACTTCTTGAGTGAAATTTTTGATTGCTGAAAATGATGTTGACCCGGTAGCTCCATACAGTAGAGCGATTCCATATAGTAAGAATCCTGAAGCAAATGCTCCTAGAACGAAATATTTGAGGCCTGCTTCTTGAGACTGAATTCGTCGTGAATTCATTGCAGCAAGAATGTAAGAGGATATTGACAGGACTTCAATCCCTAGGAAGAGAATGATGAAGTCATTAGCTCCTGCCATGATAATTCCGCCAGTAGCTGCAAGAAGCATTAGAACATAAGGTTCCGGCCCTGTAATGTTCTCTTTTTTAAGAAAAGTTTCTGCCAACGGGGAGATAAGGATTACGCAAATCGTTATCAGCATTGTTACAAATATTGAGAACCCATCTATACCAAACGCACCTGCAAGAGTTGAGTAAGGACCTTCGGTTTTATTTTGTACTTTATCCCACAGAGAAAATGTGCTGCTTAGTGCTGCGACGGCAGCTAGCTGGGTGTAGACCGAAGCAAATTTGTTGGTTACCTTCTCCGGGAAGAGCGAACAAATAGTAAGCAACAGGACCCCTGCTGCGGCAAGGATGATAATGGGCAACAATCCGGTCCAGGCGACGGATGGTGTTTGTATTGACTCATGGGCTAACACGTTTAATGCGTTCATTCGTGATCTCCTGAGTGGCTTCCATCCTCATGGTCAGATTCGTGATCATGGTGACCATCGTGTTTATCGTAAGAATGTGATTCATGGGTTTGCTTTAATAAATCGCTGAAGGATGTTCGGTTTTGAGTAGTCGGAACTGGTTCTGTGAACGATCCGTCTTCAATTGTTGCTTCGATGTGGAAAACAAGTTTGTCAACAGCGGGTTCGATGCGGTCAAGCATTGGTTTAGGGTAGATACCCAAAAAAACAATGGCCACGATTAATGGCAATAATGTTAGGCGTTCCCAGTTGGTGAGGTCCTTCGTTGGTTCATCCTCTTGGTTTTGAGGGCCGTGGAATACACGCTGGTATGCCCAGAGTAGGTAAAGTGCGGCAAGGATTACTCCTGTGGCTGCGATGACTGCCCACCATCTGTTTGCTGTAAATGTTCCTAGAAGTATCAGGAATTCTCCGACGAATCCATTGAGTCCTGGCAGTCCTATTGACGACAGCATTACAAGTGTGAAGACACCAGCGAGTACAGGTGCAGATTTTTGGATACCACCTAGTTCGGAAATCTGACGCGTGTGTTTTCGTTCGTAGATGATTCCAACGAGCATGAATAGGGCGCCGGTTGAAAGTCCGTGGTTAATCATTTGCGCAGTTGCCCCTTGGATACCTTGAGTATTAAGCGCAAAGGTTCCTAGAATGATGAATCCTAGATGTGCGATTGATGAGTATGCAACAAGTCGCTTTAGGTCTTTTTGCATGGTTGCAACTATTGCACCGTAAACGATTCCGATCACTCCCAGGGTTAGGAATAGGGGTGCGAAGAAGTGGGAAGCTTCTGGGAAAAGGAATAGGCCGAACCGGATAAAGCCGTATGTTCCAAGTTTTAACATGACTCCTGCGAGTATGACCGAGCCTGCAGTTGGTGCTTCTGTGTGAGCGTCGGGTAGCCATGTATGGACCGGGAATAATGGGACTTTTACTGCAAAAGCTATGGCAAAGCCGAGGAAAATTAGCCTTGAAGTATTTGTTGCGATCGCAGGGTTTGTTGCTATTTCTATAAGGTTAAATGTGAGTTCAGAGTCACTGTTCTGTGCGTGTAGGACAGCCAATGAAACAATGCTGACCAGCATCAAGGCAGATCCAAACATTGTGTAGAGGAAGAATTTTGTTGCTGCATATTGTGCATTTCCATGACCCCATTTACCTATGAGGAAATACATGGGGATGAGCACAATTTCAAAGAAGACAAAGAACATGAAGAGATCCAAGGATACGAATACCCCCATGCATCCTGTCTGCAAGAGTTGAATCCAGATGTAGTAGGCTTTGTGATCGTGTTTCGGGTTTATTGCAATAACGACGAATGGGAACAGTAATCCGGTTAAGACAACTAGGAAGAGGGAAATTCCGTCAACCCCTGCAAACCATTCGATTCCGAGGCTTTTGATCCATGTTTGCTGAGAAATGAATTGGAATTCTCCATTTGTTTCAAAAGCAGTCAGTAGCCAAACAGAAATTGCTCCTGTTATGCCAGTGAAAATTGTGGCTAGCATTTTATGCACACCAATGCGCGCATTTGGTGTTAGCGCTACAGCTATTGCTCCAAAAACTGGNAGGAGAACAAGAACAGGTATGACCTGAAACGTGGTCTGTGTCTGTGATGCGGCTAGCAAGCTTGAAAACGACATCAGAAACCCATCCTTGATACGAAATAGGCGATAACTGCTACTGCTCCTATAAACATTCCCAATGCATAGCTTCTGATCAGCCCAGTTTGAAAGCTTCGCAGTCTTGTACCGATGCGCTGCGTTACTTTTCCTACTCCATTTACCGCTCCATCAATGATCTTTTGGTCAAATAGGGTTGTGGCCTCAAAACTTTTTCGTCCTGGTCCGCCCATAAAGTTACTGACCGTTGAATCAAATCTCCATGCTTCTTCAAGTATCGAGTGCTCAATTTTGTTGGCTGAGAGCCGGTTTTTTAAGTACACGAACGCTGCAGCTAAAACTCCTGTAGTAGCCCCTACTATTGCAACTATCGCAAGAATCCATTTTGTTTGACCTGAGGCAGTTACATGAACTTCATTTCCAAAGAGTATTGGTTCAAGCCAATGTTCCAAATGCTTTGTGTCATAACTGAAAGGAAGATTTAATAGCCCGGCAACAGCAGCTAACCCGGAGAGGATCACGAGAGGTATCCACATAACTGTTGGAGATTCATGAGGTGTTATTTCATGTTCTTGTCCGTCTCCTGTATCTGTTTCTTCGTCTGCTTCTGTTTCTACGTCTGCTTCTGTTTCTTCGTGTTCTGAAATCCCCCACTTCTTTTCCCCGAAGAAAGTCATGAAAACAAGTCTGCTCATGTAGAACGCAGTCATTATTGCAGCGATCAAGAGCATCGCCCATGCAATTTTATTTTCATTCCACGCCGCTAATAGAACCTCATCTTTTGACCAAAAGCCAGAAAACGGTGGGATTCCTGCGATAGCTAGCCAACCTATGATAAAGGTGAATGCTGTTATTGGCATTACTTTTTTGAGTGCTCCATATTTTCTCATATCCTGTTCGTGATGCATGCCATGGATAACAGATCCGGCACCAAGGAATAGAAGTGCTTTGAAGAAGGCATGAGTGATCATATGGAAGATGGCAGCGACGTATAGCCCTGACCCAACTGCTACGAACATGAAACCAAGTTGGCTTACTGTCGAATAGGCAAGGACTTTTTTGATATCGTTTTGCGCTATGGCAGCTGTGGCTGCGAACAGAGCTGTGAAGAGGCCGACGATCCAGATCATGTCTATAGACCATCCTGCGGCTTCTGCTAGTACAGGGTTCATTCGTGTTAAGAGATAGACGCCTGAAGTCACCATTGTCGCAGCATGTATCAGAGCTGACACTGGCGTAGGTCCTGCCATTGCGTCAGGAAGCCAAAGGTAGAGGGGAAATTGCGCTGATTTTCCTGCAGCTCCTATAAAGAGCATCGCTACTATTGCTGTGGCTGTGGTCTGGGTTAAGGCATCAGCTTCGATTACTGAGGAGAATATATCACTATATTTCAATGATCCTATGTTGAAAAATAGAAGGAACATTGCGACCATAAAGCCCCAATCCCCTACCCGATTTGTGACGAATGCTTTTTTGCCCGCTGTTGCGTTTGCAGGTTCTTCGTGCCAAAAGGAAATAAGGAAGTAGGAGCAGGCACCTACTCCTTCCCATCCAAGGAATGTAATTAGTAAGTTATCACCAAGCACAAGCATGAGCATTGCGAAAACAAAAAGGTTTAAATACAGAAAGAATTTTGAAAATTTTGGATCGCCATGCATGTAGCCGATTGCGTACATGTGTATCAAAGCTCCAACCCCGGTTACGAATAGTGCCATAGTTATGGACANTGGGTCTGCTAGAAACCCAAGGCCTATTGATAACTCACCTGATGGAATCCACTCGAATAAAGTGATTTCATACACTCGTTCTTCAGGTGGTTTTGATGCCAGTCCAAAGAAAACCGCCGTTGCTGCTAAAAATGAGCCANTNACGGTTGCTGTGGCCAGCCAGCCAGCNTGAGGTTCTCCTAGTCGTCGCCCAAATAGTAAGAGTAACGTGAATCCAATTAAAGGGAGTCCNGGAATAAGCCAAACGAGGTTTGTCATCTAACCCCTCAAAACCGAAACTTCATCAACTGAAGCTTTAGGTCNTCTTCGCATCACTGCTACAACTATNGCTAGACCGATTACCACCTCGGCNGCTGCCACTACNAGAACAAAGAGTACGGATAACTGTCCCCCTAGNTCGNCCATTTCTTTTCCGAAGCTTATGAACGCTAAATTNGCAGCATTAAGCATCAACTCAATGCACATAAACATAACTAGCGGGTTTCGGCGNACCAGAAGACCGCCAGCTCCAATTGTGAAAAGAAGTGCTGAGAGCGCAAGATAGTATTCGGTCCCGATTGATAGTCCTAAAATCATTCTCCACCCACCCCAGTTTCTTCTGAGGCATCTTTTTCAGACTCATCTGNTTTNGCATCGTCNAACGCGTNNGTNTCCNCACTNAGTGTTGATTNAAGGNCACTGCTNTTNTCATTGTCACGATANATTGATGGGGGGTCATCATCTGGAAGTGGATCNAGTTCACCCTTTGGTCGTCTTGTNAGAACAACAGCTCCNACTACGCCGATTGTTAACAACAAAGCNGTGATNTCTANAGCAAATACGTANCGTGTTGAGAATAATGCTCTNCCGATGTCTTTGATATTCTGGTCAGGTCGAACATCGTCATCTGCATGGACGTGGTCGCTGTTGATAGCTGTTCCNCCCTCATATGTTGATTTTTGNGCGTTCTCTGGNGGTACTCCGGTGATATCTCCTGAGAATGCGACNCCAATNAGTGCTCCTAAAGCAAGGATTCCGCCTANTGCGAGTATAGCTATTTGTCTNTGTCCTATGATTGGATCTGTTTTAATGCTTTCTGCACGATCTACCCCCAAGAGCATGATCACGAATAAGAACAGAATCACTATTGCACCTGCATAAACAATAACTTGCACGGCTGCTACAAAGTATGCCTCTAGATTGATGAAGTGGATAGCTACTCCGAATAAGGTAGCGACAAGTGATAGCGCNGCATGTACTGGGTTCTTTAGNAATACGACACCGCATGCCCCTGCAAGTGAGATGATCGCTGCGAGGAAGAATGTAANAGCTTCCACTATTGCTCCTCTTGAGGATTTTCAGGNGGGCTACTTTGTCCTGCTTCAGAAGGACGGACTCCGTACCCAAGTTCTCCTGCCCATTGGATTTGGCCTTCGTAACTTGCAGACCCAGATGGGGAGGTTGCCCTCATCCATTCGGAGGTATATTGGTCTTCGCCTGGACGCCAATCTTCCCACGGGAGGTGTCGGGGTTTACCAGTGTCATCGACGACAAGTTCATCTTTGGTNTAGATAGCCTGTTTACGATCGGTGAAAGAGAACTCGAAGAGCTTTGTTTCAGTGATGGCTTGAGTTGGGCATGCTTCTACGCAAAGGTCACAGTGGATACATCGTAGGTAATTTATTTCATAGATAAATCCAAATCGTTCTCCTGGAGATGTTGGGCTTTCTGGGTCGTTNTCAGCTCCTCGAACATAGATGCAATTTGCTGGACAAACACTGGCGCATAGTTCGCATCCTATGCACTTTTCCATTCCATCTTCGTATCGATTTAATACATGTCGACCGTGTAGTCTTTTAGGTTTGNTTCTCTTCTCTTCTGGATAGTGTGTGGTTACGACTTCACCNGATTCAGAAGCATGGTTGAGTTTTCCAAGCGTTACAGCAAATCCTTTGAAAAAATTAANAATGCTCATTTGTTTCCCTCCAAATGGTTAGAAAAGCCAGTCAAGNTAAACGACTTCATCCGAATACCTCTTCCCCTTCTAGCTCTCTCTTGTGTTTTCCAATAGATATGGATTTCATGAGTAAACCTGCGAGTAANGTTAGCGTTACNACACTGATAACCAGAATNAGAAGCTGNGATAANCCGCTGTCGTGACCACGATCTTTGAATACGTCTAGAGTTGCGAGGAGCATNACCCAACCAAGTGCNAGAGGGATGAGCAATTTCCATCCGAAGTCCATGAGTTGGTCGTACCTTGGCCTTGGTAGTGTTCCTCGCATCCACACAAATACGGAAGCGAAGATGAATACTTTTCCTACAAACCACAACAAACCCCAGAACCATGCTGGGCCAAATGGGGGGTAGTACCCACCAGGTCCGCCGAAGAATAGAGTCACCATAACACCTGACATAGTGATCACATTCATGAATTCAGCCATAAAGAAAAGAGCGAATCGGATGGAGCTGTATTCAGTGTGGAAACCACCAACGAGTTCTTGTTCGGCTTCAACTAGGTCNAATGGAGGGGTGTTTAGCTCAGCAGTGGTTGCAATGAAAAAGATAAAGAANGGAANAAAACCTGTTACTACTANCCCCCAATCTGTAATTCCTCCGCTCTGGCTTAAGGCGATATTGTGCGTTGAGAGGGTACCAGTTTTCATTAGTACTGCGACTAATGCGAGTCCGAGGGCCGCTTCATATGACACCATTTGTGCTGAAGCTCTGACTGATCCTAGTAGCGGGTACTTTGACCCTGAAGACCATCCGGCGAGCATGATACCGTAGACGGCTATTGATGACATGGCCAGAACAAATAGTATTCCTATATGTGGGTCGGCGAGNTGGACAAAAGTTTTATTGCCGAACCANGTAACGGTTCCATCTCCGCCACTACTGAAATCTCCTGCAACAGGGACGACAGTGAAGACGAGAAGAGCGGGAACTATTGAAAAGAATGGTGCTAATTTAAATACNAATTTGTCTGCTTTGTTTGGNATTAAATCTTCTTTGAAGAATAGTTTGATACCGTCGGCGAGGGTTTGGAGGATTCCGAATGGGCCAGCGCGGCTTGGTCCCACTCTGTTTTGCATATCTGATATGAATTTCCTCATCCACCAGATATANAGCATGACTGTGANTAGCAGAACGCCAAATGCGACAAGCACTTTNAGAATAACAATCAACACCACTTCTAAAGTTCCGGCGTCGCCGAGGAAGAGTGGATCGAGAGCAAAGATCATCTAGTTGGCCTTCGCTGTTGGGTCTATACGAATATCAATACTTTCTGCGCCATCGGTGAGTAATGTTCGTAGGTCAACTCCATCTTGATTTAAATAGCCGAAAGCAATAAAACGGGGTATTTTTTGGTCTGGCTTGATAATGATGCTTATTGATTTCTCACCATTTATGAGCGTGACTGGCTCTCCTTCATTAATTCCCATTGCTTCGTAATCGGCAGGGTTGACGAATATTTCCGATGGGTTTGAAAAGTTTTTGAGTGCTGGTGACATTTGTGTGATTGTCCCGTTGTCAAACATTTTCTTTGAGAGAACAAGCCGGTGTGAATATGAGTCAAATGGGCGTGTGTCAATGTTCAAGTTTGCTTGTTTGAATTGGGTTGATGTGCCGAACGGTATGATGATCCCATCAGACGTGGAGTTGATGTCATTTAATGTGATCTGTGGATGATCTAGGTTCGCAGCTTGTATTTCTTTCCACACATCTTCCGGATTTTCTATTTCTAGATCTTGGTCCAGTCGTCCTGCTATTTCTGCTGCGATCATCCAATCTGGTCGTGAAGTACCCGGAGAAGTAACTTTTTGTCGGATTGGGGTTACTCGTCCCTCTACATTTGTGTGGCTTCCATTACTTTCAATAAATGCAGCAGCTGGAAAGATGATGTCAGATTGGTAAACAGAGGGGTTGACGAAGAGATCAACAGCTATGACCGTCTGCGTTGTTTCTAGAGCTTTCTTTGCTAAGTCCGGATCTCTGTAGTCACTTAGAGGATCTGTCCCCAGTAGGAACAACACATCAATTTCCCCCTTCGCAGCAGATTCAAGTATTTGGTCCGTCGTCATTCCTTCATCTTCGGGAAGGTTTAGCCAACCAGTTAATCCTGATTTNTTGGGATCGTGAAGAGATATCTGACCTGGCAGTTGTCCGGGTACCATTCCCATGTGTAGGGCGCCTATCGTGTTGGCTCGTTTTACCAGCGGTAGGAATTTCGTTTCTTGCACTTCTCGAAGAAGCGTCAAGGCTTGTGTGATAGATTCAGTTGACTCTGCAACGGAGTGATGAGCAAATACTACGTTTATTTGTGTGTCTTGGATTAGCTCATGACAAGCTTCAATTGACTCTTTGCTTACTCCGCCAATTTCTACTGGGGCTTTACCAGTGAGTATCGAATTGACTACTTTTGCTATTTCACCTGGTCTAGGTCTCAGAGAGATTGAAGCTATATTACTAAGGCCAGTTTCTATTGGTGTTAGTTCAATGAGTTTTGCACCCATGTTTGTGATTGCATCTCGTAATCGGATGTAAAGAGTTCCATACTCTTCTTTGAGATCTGAACCTATTAATAGAATTGTGCTGTTAGGTGAGCAAATCTCATTAATTGTTGTCTTTGGAAGGCCAAGCAATACGTGTGCTGGTAGATCATCGCCTAAGGTAGCGTCAACATGGTCTGTTCCTATTAGACCCTTTGCTAACTTCGTCCAGGCGTATTGCGATTCGTTTGTAAGTCGAGACCCTCCAACAAATGCGACTCTGTTAGGTGTCGAATTTTGTATAGCTTTTGCTGTCAGATCGAGGGTCATATTCCAAGAGGANGCAACTAATCCTTGGGCACTTTTGTCCGGCTTGTTTAGGCCTGAACCACGAACAAGTGGTTCCTGAATCCTATATTCACTTTGGAATGCTTGAAATGAGAACCTATCTTTATCAGTTAGCCAACCCCAATTTACGGTATTGCTATCTAGGCCTTGGAATCTAAGAACTTCATCCCGTGAAGATTGAATCACAATTCTGTCGCCGAGTGGGTTGGGGTAGGTGGATTCAATTTCTTCTAGGTCCCATGGTCTTGCTTTGAACCGGTATGGTTTTGCCGTTAGAGCTCCTACGGGGCAAATTTGGACAACATTCCCGCTGAAGTAGGAAGAAAAAGGGTCCTCTGGAAAGGTATTTACTTGTGTTTCGTTTCCTCTATCTATGAAATGGATTAGTGGATCACCGACTACTTCGTCGGCGAACCGAGTGCATCTATCACAAAGGATGCATCTTTCACGATCAAGGTAGACGTTGTCATTGATGGGTATGGGCTTTTCGAAATGCCTCTTTTCTTCAACAAAACGTGTTTCACCTGGCCCATATGCAATGGTTTGATCCTGTAGCGGGCATTCGCCTCCTTTGTCACAGACAGGGCAATCAAGGGGATGATTAAGTAAAAGGAATTCTAAGATCCCATCTTGTGCTTTCTTCGTTACATCCGATTCTGTGTCAACGTTCATTCCATCACTGACATTGAGCATGCAACTGGGTTGAAGTGCAGGACCTCTACCTGTGTCGACTTCAACGATACACATTCTGCACATTCCAACTGGGTTCATCCTGTTGTGGTAACAAAAGTGCGGTATATCTACACCTGCGTTTGAGCAGGCTTCGATTAGATTTTCGCCCTCTGGTGCGTCCACTTCCTTGCCGTTTAGCGTGAAAGTTACTTTTGTTTGATCTTTGAAAGTATCGGTCATGTTGCCCCGCCTTTGATTATGACAGGAATATCGGGTTTTGATTTTGTGAGATACTTTTCGAATTCGACTCGATACCTCGTGATCGCTGATGATATGGGTGATACTGCTGAGGGACCCAAAGGACAAATAGTTGTTTGTTTAGGGGGCCAAGTGATTCCTGGACTGATGTTATCGCAAACGTCAAGGAGTAGGTCTAGGTCTTGGGTTCTTCCATTGCCATCTATTATTCGTTGAAGGATTTTCTCTAACCAGTTTGTTCCTTCGCGACATGGTGCACATTTTCCACATGATTCCCTAGCAAAAAACCTCACAACGTTATGACACGCTTTTACTATGTCTGTTGTGTGATCCATAACTACAATCGCGCCTGAACCTAACATGGAGCCTGCTTGATCCACTGCGGTCTTTTCTAGGGGTAAGTCAAGATGCTCTTCAAAAAACCATGGAGCTGATGCTCCTCCAGGAATAAATGCTTTAATTTCGTTTCCGTTCCTGATGCCATTTCCGTATTTCTCTCCCATGATCAGGTCTCGGAAAGTTGTAGTACCGAATTCAACCTCATAGACACCTGGGTTATTCACATGACCTGAAACTGCAAATATTCGTGTTCCCGTAGATTGCTCGGCGCCAAGCTTTGCAAATTTATCGCCTCCATTGAGAACGATCCATGGGATATTTGCGAGTGTTTCAACGTTATTTACTATTGTGGGTTTGCCATATAGGCCTATTGATGCTGGGAAATACGGCGGCTTTAGTCTTGGCATACCCCTATTGCCTTCTAGGCTCTCTATCAAAGCGGTTTCTTCGCCGACGATGTAAGCTCCCGCTCCCCAGTGCAGGACGATGTCAACTGAGAACTCGGTGTTAAGAATATTTTTACCTACATATCCTGCCGCGTAAGCTTCATTTAAGGCTTGGGCTACTCGTTCTTGGCCGTGCGCCATTTCTCCGCGGACATAAAGGAAACACTGTGACAGCCCTAAGGCATAACAGGTTATTAGGCATCCTTCTATTAGTTGATGCGGATCTCTTTCTAAAAGAATTCTGTCTTTGTATGTACCTGGTTCAGATTCATCACCATTCACAACAAGATATCTGGGCCATACGTTTTCAGGGAGGAATCCCCATTTAACTCCTGCTGGGAAACCAGCTCCACCTCTTCCGAGAAGTGAAGCTTTTTTGACTTCTTCATGAACCTCTTGAGGAGTGATTTCTAGAGCTTTTTGAATGGCTTGATAGCCACCTGATTTAAGGTAACCGTCAAGCGTATGCCCATCTTCAATATTCCATCTGCTAGTCGATATTAATGGAGAAGTCACTTGGTTGCTCCGTTTCTTTTGAGCCAAACAGGTTCGCTACCTTCATCAATTGACTGAAATCCTGCCATTCTTTCGGCGGGTATCTTTTGTCTTACTTTTGCTAGTGATCCATGTTTTGGGATGTCATTTTTTTCTTCTGCTTGGATCTGTTGGACTAGCTCATCAAATTGGGATTCAGTTACTTGATTCTGATAACGGTAGTTGACTTGCATGCAGGGAGCTTCAGTACATGCAGCTATGCATTCAACGCCCTCAAGTGTAAATTTTCCATCCGCAGTAGTTTCTCCTTCACGTATGCCAAGCGTCTCCTCCGCATGTTGGATCAGCTGATCTGCCCCTAATAAGTGGCAAGATATTCCGTGACAAATGTTAACTTGGTATTCACCGTTGGGTTGCCTTTTAAACATTTCGTAGAAGCTACAGGTTCCTAACACCTCTGCGGGTGTGATACCGATAATTTCAGCGATGTGATTCATAGCCTCATCTGTTACCCATCCTTCCTGTTCTTGCGCGAGATGCAGGAGAGGGATTAGAGCTGATTTTCTGATTGGATATCGATCAATAATTTCATTTGCTATTCGGAGGTTTTCTTCTGAAAGTCTACTCATCGATCAACCTCTCCCATTATTGGGTCAACGGTTGAAATAACTGCAACTGCGTCAGCTACGAGACAATTCTGGAGCATATGGGGAAGCACTTGAAGGTTAGTGAATGAAGGACCGCGGATATGCATTCTATATGGTTTGGGTCCACCGTCCGAAACGATGTAGCAACCAAGCTCTCCCCTAGGAGACTCAACGGATGCGTAAACTTCACCTGCTGGTACTTTGAATCCCTCGGTAAATATTTTGAAATGGTGGATGAGTGCTTCCATGGACTCATCGATGCGTGCACGTGGTGGAGGAGTTACTTTTTTATCTTGAATCTTGTAATCTCCTTTAGGCATCTTCTCAAGGATTTGTCTAACAATCCGTATTGATTCTCGGATTTCGTTGAGTCGTATTGCGAATCTGTCAAAGCAATCACCGTAGGTTCCAACTAGAACGTCGAATTCAACTTGATCATATTCAAGATAAGGAATGTCTTTTCGCAGATCCCAGGCGTATCCCGTTGAGCGTAACAATGGACCTGTAATTCCTAATGCAAGGCATTCGGCAGTATTGATGACCCCGACGCCTTGAAGTCTTTCATGCCAAATGGGTTGTCCAGTTAGAAGCGTGTCAAACTCATCAAGTCGATCTGGGAGGCTATCTAAAACTCTGAGGACATCATCTCGCCATCCATCAGGGAGATCAGCTGCAACTCCTCCGGGTCGAATGTAGTTGTGATTCATCCGAAGTCCAGTAATTATCTCTAACAGGCGAAGTACTTCTTCTCTTTCACGCCACCCATAAATCATCGCGCCAACTGCACCCATATCCATTCCGTTAGTAGCTTGAAAAAGAAGGTGCGAACTAATGCGATTTAATTCGCACATCAGCATTCTGATCCAAGTTGCTCTTTCAGGTATTTCTATTTCAAGCAATGTTTCTGTAGCGAGAGAGAAAGCTAATTCGCTGAACAGCGGAGATGAATAATCCATTCTCGTAACATTCGTTGGTCCTTGAAGGTAACTAAGTTGCTCTCCGGTCTTTTCCATTCCTGTATGTAAGTATCCGATGATGGGTTTACTTCTGAGTACTGATTCCCCCTCCATCTCCAGTGATAAACGCAGAACTCCATGTGTAGATGGGTGTTGTGGGCCCATGTTGATTACCATTCTGCGGTCATCATCGGGTGTATATGCTTGGACTTCACTCTCAGATAGGCGCAGAATTGCTGAATCGTCTCCTCGTCGAAAGACCCTTTCAGCTGAATCATTCTTCTCATCAATTTCGTCATTGGCCATTATTTGATCTGTCATGATGAACCTGGCGCTTCTTTGAATTGAACTGGTATTTTTCCAACGTCATAATCCTTTCGGAGCGGATGACCTTGCCAACTTTCTGGCATTAATATCCTCGTCATATCAGGGTGTCCATCGAAATTTATTCCGAATAGGTCATGAACTTCTCGTTCCAATGCTTCAGTTCCTGGGAAGATATCGAAGAGAGTTGGAACAGTGGGTTGATTTTCGGGAACTTGAATTCTGAGCCGTACCCTTTCTCGCTTCTGATGTGAGAGGAGATTAACAACAAGTTCAAATCTTTCTGGGGTAATTTCTTCTGGTAGGTCCCTTTCTGGATTTTCGAGATAGTCCACTGCGGTAACATCAATACAGACATTGAATCCCTCAGAGTGCAGTACCTGTATTGCGCTTATGAGATTGTTGCGACTGGTATGAAGTACCTTTTGGCCACGAGAACTGGTCTCATAAACGTTTGTATCGTCACTCTGATCAATTTCTTCATTTACGGTTTCGTCGGACATAATGATCTCTTATTTACCTATGACTACCTTTGTTGCAGTTTGTCCATCTCTTTGCTCAACGATGATTCCTGCTCCACCATTAAGTTCATTTCTCCGCCTTGTTATTTCTCCGGTCTCAACCTTTTCGTGAAGTTGCAGGATGGCGTGCATTAGCGTTTCAGGTCCTGGCGGGCAACCTGGTGCGTATACATCAACTGGAACAATCTGGTCCACGCCTTGAACGAGTGCATAGTTATTGAACATGCCTCCTGAACTAGCACAAACTCCCATTGAAATTACCCATTTAGGTTCCATCATTTGGTCGTATACTTGTCGCAATATTGGAGCCATCTTTTGAGAAACTCGCCCAGCAACTATCATCAAGTCCGCTTGGCGTGGTGATGCTCGGAATACTTCCATTCCCCAACGACCTAAGTCATAATGCGCGGAACCTGTTGCCATCATTTCGAGTGCGCAACAGGCTAGCCCAAAGGTCGCTGGCCACATGCTTCGAGCTCGGGACCATTTCACTAGGTCTTCAATTTTTCCTGTTAAGAAATTATGGTCTAATCCTGCTAGCCCTTCTTCTCCGATATTTTTTGAGTCGCCAAGTAACGGTAATTTAGCCATTATGCTGCCTCTTCTTCAGCTTCAATTCGGCCTTCAAGACCGACACGCCTGATCGTAGTGTTAGTTGTTCTGTTAGGGTCAACAACAGACTTTCTCATTATTTGTTTCACAGGCCCCCATTCAAGTGCTCCATTGCCAATGATGTAAAGAAAAGACTCAAAGACAGCAAAAGAGAAGATAAGCATTGCTACTAACCCGAAGAGACCGATTTCTCTGAATGTTACTGCCCACGGGTACATGAAGATGATTTCAACGTCGAAGACTATAAAGATCATGCCTACGAGAAAAAACCTGACTGGGAAACGTTCTGGTGGTTCTTGTGAGGATGTTATTCCACATTCGTATGGGTCCTGTTTTGCAGCAGTTGGATTTCTTGGTGCTAATAGTCGGGATGCTAAGAGACTGATACCGGCAAAAATGATGCCAAGAATGAGCATCGCGAGGATAGGTAAATATTGACCTAACAACTTAATTCCCCTCCTACCCTATTGGGCTGTTGATGATTCCCATTCTTCTGTTCGTCTGCGTAGTTCGCGCTCTCGTATATTGAGCATGTAACACAAACCAATAAATGCTAAAGCAGATCCAATTGTAGTNATCGCTGCGGGTAGTCTCAGGCTTCCTAGGTTTCTCTCCATAACTACTGAGACAGTTTGAGCGTTTGAGTTGATTTCTGGGAAGGGTGGAGCCTGCCCTGCGACGGCTTCTTTGTCTAGTGTTGGTGCAGCTGTTACGACAACTGTGTTAGTTGGGTGCCAGAAGACGACNGTGTTTCTTATTTCGTTCCAAACTCTNTCAANNACTCCGTCACTGCTTCGCTTTGGNTTACCGCCTTTTTGAAAGGTNTCGAGAATGAAGAAATCACCACTTGTTCCATTATAGAATGGGCTCGCTTGGTCGCTTAGNAAAAATGCGTCAGCGGAAGCGATTGCTTCTCCTGCGCCACTTGTTGATAAAAGATTCCATCCATTGAAGCCAAGAAGATNATCATTTTGGGCGTCTTNNATGATTGTGGCATTGAGTGCAGCAAGGCCNCTTAGGGTGAGTTGCTGGAGTTTTCGTTGTTGGTCATCTATNNCTGTTTCTATTCTGCTTTGCAGGGCTNCATNGTCAAGAATTCTTGAATCTTCAATACCACTTCGTTCAGCGTCAGCGATCAGTAGATCGTTNNCTNCTNTTNTGGTGTCAGCTAGGGTTTCAGAATCAACTGCTAGTTTTTCTCCTAAAGACTCTGTGCAATAAGGCTTTGGTGNGTCATATTGGAGAAGCAAGTCAACATTNTGCTCAACATATCTGGTTCTTTGNACTTGNACTGTGGCATCAATAAGACCAGGNCAGTAGCGGTTTACTATTTCTGTCGCTGGTGTCACGGTGATCTGATCGGCTCCNAGTTTTTGAACATCACTCTCGGATTCACTTAAATCACCGTAAATGATTTCTTTTGGTTCCCATGTAGGGCTATCTCCTGTTAGACCTATTCCGTATATCCACCAGACGATTCCCATCACTAGCATCCAACCAAAGAACCCTGCTAAAGCAATTAGTGTTCCTAGCCGGTTGCCGAGGTTGGTGTTGAGAATTAACCATACAGAGCCAAACAGGACGAGTGACCCTACTAAAACAGTTAAGGCTCCCCGTATTTCTGGGTCCCAGCCGATACCTGCGACTATGTGTAGGAGCTGAAATTTATCCNTCATTCAAGCCCCCTCTCATATTCNACGATTGCAGCTATTTGCTCAAGGGACAGTAGTGCACCTTCAAGTTCAGTGGCGTTTGGTCCGAATCCNGGCATTTGCCCTGAAGGTTCACACACTCCGTTGAGTCCGTATTGNAGGTTTGGTTCGCATCCGACTGANATGAATGATGTCTGGTCTTGTGCTGAAGCAAATTGCGTTGTGACTCCAATGAGGGAAGGACCAAATCCTCCTCCGCCAGGAACTTCTGGGTTGACTAGTCCTTGCAAACTAGGGTTTGCTGCAAGTACATCATTGGCATTCCAAGAAGAGCCAGCTGTATGNCATCGTGCGCAAGCGTAGGCTCCTGCTCCTGCTGGATTATTGAAGAGGTATTCGCCATATTTAACGACATTATTTTGAGATAAGTCATCAATATGTTGATCGAGAAGTGCAAGCACTGCGTTATCAGCGCTTTCAATTTCTTCTATTTCAGATTCAGGATTTGCTTTGACTACTCGCTGATTTTCTAGAGCATCACCTAAGCCGCTGACGAGTGAATTGTATGCTACTTTGAGTTGCTCTTCCGTGGCATCGGGGACAGAATCCCGAACGTCTGATAGAACGCTTTCTCTAATACCTTCTTTTACTTCGGCGGCCATCTGTTCGGGTGTCAACTGAATTGCTGCTAAATACGCGACAAGTTCTTCTATTTGCTGTGAAGTTAGTGGCCCACCACCGGGAGCGCCCCATGCGGGCATGGGCGACTGTGGTCTTCCATAGTTAAGAATGTGAGTGACTTCCGTTTCCGTAAAACGGTAGAGGATCGCATTGAGTGATGGTGCAGTCCAATTTACACCGGAGACATATCGTCCTTGTTCATCAAGAATAGTAAATGCAGCTTGTCCTCCAACTCCAGCGGCGCCATGGCATTGAGCGCATAGCTCTTCATAGGCTTCTCCACCTCTACTTGCGAACTGGTTATCGGTGAGGTTGACGTAGCCTTCTTGCCGCCCAGGTTCTCCTAACCAATAGAGGGGAAGACAAAGAGCGATGATGATAAGTACCGCAACGCCTGCAGATAGAGCGATATCTAATCTTTTTGTTTCTAGAGTCTCGTCATCGTAATAGGGTTTTCTGTTGGGAGCTAACTCTACTTCCGCTCCTATTTCTTTTCGGCCCGCTCGAATATTGAACAGTACATAAATAGCGAATCCAACAGCCACGATTATGGCTAGAACGAGTCCGATCGTTCTTGGTGTTGATGCTGCGTAGAGTGTCATGTTCCGCTATTTCTTTTCTGTTCGTTCGTTAGTGATCTGACTGGCCAATGCAATTTGGGCCTTCGGCTTCTTGACCTGTTGTGTTAGTACCTATCGGAGGACCCTGAATGATTGTTCCTGTATCAACNATAAATACCCCGTCTTTAACTTCCATAGCGAACCTATCCATTCCTCGGGGAGCAGGTCCTCCTCTTTTTTCTCCGACTCGATTGTATTGTGAGCCGTGGCACGGACATTCAAACCATTGCGATGTTTGACATTCTGGAACTCTGCATCCAAGGTGTGGACACTTTTGATACAGAGCTACAAGCCCGCCTCGCATACCGCCTAGCTCAGGTCCAGAATAAGCAGCTTCGGCTTTTTTGATAGATCCGGCTGGATATTTTGTAACCCACATTCTTCCTTCAGGAACATAAAGAAAACCATTCGCAGCATCTATTCTTGCTTCAATATCTGTCACATTCCCGACTTTTATTTTGGAGCCGAAACCGCCGCTACCGCCGCCGCCCCAGAGGAAGGCCAGAACAGCTGCTCCGAAACTACTTATTGAGAGCCCCATTAACCCGACAATACTTCTGTTTAAGAATTGTCGTCGTGCCACGCCGACTGCTTCTTCGTCTGGTGCTGTCCATGGAACTGGCGCNGCTGTTTCTTGGATCTCTAATTCAGTCCCGCCTGCGCGCTCAAGAACAGCTGCTTTTTCAATATCTCTACCAGTTACAGTCGCCGGTTCGCTTTCGGATGTGATGTCTTGGGCTTCAAGGTCACGTTGGCGTGTTTCTCGGCTGAGTTGACCTTCAACTTTCATTGCTTCATTTCGTCTTGAAGCGGCGAGCAGTAATAACGATCCCAGTATCACTACTGCAGGAATAGCAAATAATAGAACTACCATATTTTACTTCCTGAATAGGGGTAGGTGTAAGAGATAGATTCGTTAGCGGGGCTTGTGGTTTGGATCATAATTCGAAGAAAAGCCCGTCTGCCCATGGGAATATAAAGTTGAACCCTGGTCCTCTAAAGAATGAACCGATCATTACGAGAACAGCCCAGAACATTAGATGAACAGTCATCAGTGAAATTGCAAATTTCCTGTTTTCTGGTTTATTTGAAGGGTTTTTATCGATGTAGGGCGCAAGGATTAGCAAAAAGAGTGCTAATCCAGGAATTGTTACTCCTGCAACCATTGGGTGGAACATTGTCAACAATTCCTGAAGACCTAGAAAATACCAAGGTGCTTTTGATGGATTTGGAGTTTGGTTAAAGTTAGCTAATTCGAGAAGCGGTGCGTTAACAAATATTGAAAACACCACACAGAATGCTGTAACTGCTAAAGCGGCAACAAATTCAACTACAAGAAGGTGAGGCCATACGTGCACTTTGTCAACTGGCTTTAGCTTCACGTCTTGAATTGATCCAGATTTAACAACAGCTAACAGTCTTTGCGTATGTCCAGCTGGTCCAGTTGCAGATGCTGGAGGTGGTTGAGGAGATGNAATCTCTTCTGAANCATCTTTAGTTGCAACTGCTGATGGTTGACTGCCAGCAGCGGCAGTTCGGTTAAGTAGCTCTTCTGGGATTTTACTTTCCGAAGCAGTAGCTTCAGTGGGCGATGAATCGCCTCCAGTAGTAGCTCTTGCTTTAGCCTCTTGAGCTCGTTTTAATAAATGTTCTGGGATTTCTGCCATAATATTTCCTATCGTGGTCTACAACGGACCTGAGATACCTCCATCTTTCCTTACTCGCCAAAAGTGAATTGCCATAAAGATAACTGCAACAAAGGGAAGCATGAGAACGTGCAGCACATACCATCGAAGGAGTGTATCTGTNCCTATCTCAGCACCCCCAAGGAGCACGAACCTGACTTGATCTCCGAAAACAGGGGTATACCCCATCATATTTGTCCCGACTGTTACTGCCCAGAGTGCTAACTGATCCCAAGGTAGGAGGTAGCCGGTGAATGAGAGAAGGAGTGTGAGAGTTAACAGAATAACCCCAATAACCCAGTTGAACTCTCGTGGAGCTTTGTATGCACCGTGGTAGAAGACTCTAGCCATGTGGAGGAATACGGCGAGAACCATTAAGTGCGCTGCCCATCTATGCATGTTCCGGACGAGTAAACCAAAAGTAACTGAGGTTTGCAGTGTGTAGATNTCATCCCATGCTTGTGCAGCTGTTGGTCGATAGAAGAACATTAAAAATATTCCAGTAACGGTGAGCAATATGAATAAGAAGAAACTAAGTCCACCCAAACAGAGGGTGTAGCTAACCTTTACGGCATGGCGCTTCACTTTCACTGGGTGAAGGTGATAGATGAGGCTGTTCATAACAACATAGGATCTATTACGGGGACTATCGGAGTAGCCTTTTCGGAAAATTGATCCAGGNCGGAATATAGAGTTCCANGCCTGTGATGATTTTGTCTTCTCTGAGATGTCAGCAAACTTCTCGCCTAGTGACTGCTTTGCCACGTTACTTCCCTACCTTTGTATCTTGGTTTTTAACTTCGATCTTATTCTTTACCATTATTGCTTTAACCCAATCTCATTCCATAGCCGTAGCCGTGACTTGGCATTCGTTGGTGCATATCACCATCGGCAGGTGGATCTTCGATTTTTCCCAAGATGATGACGCCTGTTGGACAACGATCAACACATAAAGCACATCTCGTACAAACATCGTCATCAATTGTGAAAATGACTTGGTCTGCGGGGTCGTCACCTGGCTGTTCTGTCCCTATAGCTTCATCTATAGCTCCAGTTTGAACCATATGTATNCATTTCCACGGGCATATGTCAACGCACCCCTCGCACATAATGCATTCTGATTGGTCGATATGAATGAATTGCTTTGGCTTTACAGCTTTTGACAGCCAGTCGCGATCTACTTCTTGAAGTACATAGTCGTCGCGGAATTCTGGGAGTGGAGGATTAGCATCTAGGACACCCATTATGAAGTCCCCTCTCTGAGTAGCGGCCGACCGTAGGTTGACTCTTCAATTTCTGGAGGTGCTACTTTGCCTCTGTTTTGCCATACAGACCAAAGCGCAACATTTGCAACAAGCCCAAGACCATAAATGATGACAGTTATAAGGTGGCCAACAACAAGATAATTAATTTTGAATGGTAAAGCCCATTGTATGATTCCTTCACCATTGGTAAAGCCAAGACCGGTAGGGCCAATAAGTTCTTTATCAGCTCGCCAAGATAGTCCGGCTTCAGTGAATGTCAGCCACTGGTGTGGAACCACTCCATAGATCCAGAAGAGATACAAGAATACGTATACAGACCATACATTTGCTTCGCCCCATGTAGCTTCGTTATCGATTGGTCTGCGCTTTGCATATTCTAAGATTCCTGCGGTCATCAGAACGGCGATTATCCAACTTAAAACAAATGCAGTATTGAGGAATGGGAACTGACGACCGTTTGCATCTCTGGTTAGTCCTACCCAAATAGCAACGATTCCAAACATAGCGACGGTTGACGTAATCATCGCTCCGTAAAATTTTGTTACTACTACATCAACAGGCCGTTTTTGAGCCACTTTTTTCTTCCCCTCGTGAGTGGTTC
>PATO01000032.1 GCA_002712415.1 Actinomycetota bacterium
TTTCTGCTCCGGGGGTGGGGCTCGAACCCACGACCTGCGGATTAACAGTCCGACGCTCTGCCAACTGAGCTACCCCGGAAGGTTCTGTGAGAATAACAGTTCCTTAGTATAACTGTGTAACCATCGAAGAGTTTTCTTTAGTAATTTCTTTTATTCAGCTCTACTTAAATGCTGCAGGTCTGCCGACATTTGGAGTTTCCGCAGCACTCTCTGTTCTTTCAAGCGAACGGCTTCTTTAGATAGCCCCAAATCATCTCCTATTTCCTTCAGAGTTGCCTTCCCCTTGCCGTCCAATGCATAACGTCTTACAATCACAACTCGTTCATCAGGCGAAAGTGCTTCCAGAGCGCTTTTAAGTTTTTCCTTAACCATAGTTTCCTCAGCTGCGTCCTCTGGAGTTAGCGACTTCTCATCCTCAATAAAGTTCTCTAAGTCAGATTCTCCCTCTCCAAATGATTTATTCAATGAAACTGCATCAGGTTTGATAGAGAGAAGAGTCTCAACTTCAGTTTCTGACATTTCGCACTCAGATGCGAGTACAGATAAGGTCGCTTCCTTACCCATTGCCTGAAGGTAAGTGTTCTGCGCTTTTCGAATACGCATGATCTTGTTACGAAGATATTCGGGAATCTTGATCGTATGCTGCTCATCGACGTATCTGTTGATTGTTTGTTTGATCCAGTCCCGAGCGTAAGTTGAGAACTTATTTCCCATATTAGGGTCAAATTTTTCTACGGCCCGAATGAGGCCCTCATTTCCCTGCTGTATTAGGTCATCTTGAGTCACATATTGGCTTGAATGCGTCATAGCTAGTTTTCGCACTAAACCTTGGTTGCGAACGATCATCTGTCCTTTCGCCCATCCACCCTCCTTAACTTTCTCTAAATTGCTTCTAAGTAGTTGTTCTTTCGCATAGGATTCAGGTGACAATTCAGCTATTAAGGCTTTGCTTATTTCTTCAATTTTTTTGAAGTTGTACTCTAAGTTTTTACTTTTATTGATTATTAACCGGATGCGAAGTGTAGTTTCTGAACTAGGTTCTGATTGCATGAATGCTTCAGCTTCTCGCAATATGATATTGCTGGCCTGTGCAGCGCTTTGAATTTTCATTCCATGCGAGATTTCTTCGTCTTTGGTTAGTAATCGTTTATTGTTCGTCATTTTTAGGCTTCTTACGGGCGTCCGTATCTTCTAGCCTTTCACGAAGCCACCCAATAAGAAAGTCCGCTTCGGAAGAAAAGAGGTTGTAGCCTTCGTTTTGCATAATGCTCTTGTTCGTATGAACTTTCCCTAAATCGCTGATACTTTTGAGATCATTATTTGTGACTGCGCTTTGATGGAGCGTTTCGTAGGTCTTTTCTACTGTACGAATAAGCAATTCGCCAGCCATTTTTACGGCAGTTTCNNGNTTNATTGTTTCGGCTGGTTTGGANTTTCGTAGTTGNGCAATGATTGANAGTTGCTCTTCGGTTCCTTCNATTTTGNCAATACATTCATTAAGGCTTTTNCTTTCCANTANTGTTCTGNATATATCTCTTAGNGGGCCCGCTGGGAATATGAAGGGTTCAAGCCGGTCTGGAATTATTTTTCCTGCTTCAAGAGTCTGCCTATTGTGGAGAAGCAAAGAGAGCACACTCAACGCTATTACAGATGGAATCTCTTTAGATTCTCCTTTCGTTCCTAAACGTGTGGTCGCAGTTCGTTTAGCCCTTACTTGATCTTCGGGCATNGGCTGCTGCCAAGGAGAGGCAATTGGTTTTTGTGACTTGTTTAGTTTGTCGAATTTTTCTCTTAGACCTCCGTAAGGTAAATCAAACTCGTTAGCGATGTATTTTATGTAATCATCGTGAAACATTTCTTCATGATGATTCTTTACTATCTGTAGACATTCGCTCGCTACAAGTACTCTTTCCTCTATTGTTTGGGGACCTTTGTTTGAAATAGTGTTATTTATTTGCCAGCGAAGAAAAGGTATTGAAGTATTTATGGCATCTTCTAGCTCTGGCAATTTTTTATTCGTTAAAAAGTCTCCTGGGTCTTTTGCTTTAGGAAGAGTTGCGACTTTGATTTGGAGATTATGCTTTTGTTCCCATTGAACAAATTTTTTTGTTGCATTTTGTCCAGCTGAATCTGAATCAAAGCAAATAATTATGTTTTTTGAGTAGTTAGCGAGCGTTTTAATATGGTTCTCAGTGATTGCTGTTCCGCAAGGGGCGACTGCAATTGGAAGTTTNCTTTCATGGAATGCGATTACATCAAGTTGCCCTTCGCAGATAATGATGCGGTCTTCTTTTGCAAAATTTCTTTTAGCCCAGTTGAGTCCATAGAGGGTCTGATCTTTTTTGTANATCTCTGTGGCTGGGGAATTTCTGTATTTAGGTTCAGGTCCGCCAGGCAACTGTCTTCCACTGAACGCGATTGGTCGATCACTTGAGTCGTAAATTGTAAACATTATTCTTTCACTAAAGAAGAAATCGGTCACTTGACCTTGATATTCAGAGGATAGACCTGANCGTTTTAATGCANCTTCTACCTTTTGTGCAATATCTTCATTTTTGATATTTGCTCTTTTGAACTCTTCTTCCATTTGCGGAGCTAAAACTTTGATCAGATTATCGGAAAGTCCTTTGTGTTTGGGGAATGAGTAGCCTATTCCGTATTTACGGCACATTTGACCTGTTACTCCGCGTTCTCTCAGNAAATTCCGTGCTTTCTGTGCAGGTTGGTTACTCATATCTAATAGACGATCTTGGAATATGTCTGATGCTATTGTTACAGCTTGGAAAAGGTCTCTGCGTTTGTCCTCTCCTCCACTGCCGCCTACCCAATCATTTGTTTCCGGCACGATACCTGCGCGATCAGCTAACCTTTTTACGGCTTCATTAAAATCACAATTTTGGACCAGTTCAATAAATTTGAATATGTCGCCGCCCTCCCCACAGCCAAAGCATTTGAAAAATTCCTTTTGCACATAACATGAAGGAGTNTTTTCANTGTGATTTGGGAGNGGGCAATTAAGTTTGATTTTNCCNGGNCCCGCATTTTTAGTGTCGCCNAAATCCCCNGCGACNGTNGTGAGGNCAGTTGCATCCCTNACCTTTTCTATAAATTGCCGACTCCAGCCCATGAGTAGAACATACACGAGAAGTAGGACGGTATCTCATCGGCAGATATTGATTATTTAAGTGACTCCTGAGCGCAAACCAAACGTGCGATTGGAATACGAGGAGGAGAGCAGCTTACGTAGTTCACACCGGAGTTAGCTAGAAAGCGAATTGATGTTGGATCGCCTCCGTGTTCTCCACATATTCCAATTTTGATTTCAGGGTTAGCTGCTCTACTGCNTTTTATTGCTTCTTGGACTAGCTTTCCAACACCTAAAGCGTCTAGCTGTGCGAACGGGCTTTTTTGCAAAATATCCATTTCAATATATTTCTTAATTACACTTGCCTCCACATCATCTCTGCTAAATCCATATGTCATTTGGGTCAGATCATTAGTCCCAAAACTCATGAAATCCACAAGAGGTGCTAGATCTCCTGCGATGAGAGCAGCTCTTGGAGTTTCAATCATTGTCCCTAAAGGAATGCTTATGGGAGAGTCCTTGATTTCTTCTCGTATCCATCCCAATGTTCTCTCGAGTTCTGCTTTAATTGAAATTAACGGAATCATGATTTCAATTATTGGATTTCCTGAGGCTTCTAATCTGTTCTTAGCGGCGGAGATAAGCGCACGAGTTTGAGCACGATATAAATTCTCCGTAACTAGGGCTAGTCTTACTCCCCGTAATCCAAGCATAGGATTCTGTTCGTGACTGTCTTCTAGGAATTCATGTAACGGAGCGTCTAAAAGCCTGATTGTCACTGGCTTTGAGTCCATTGGTTCAAGGACATTCACAAAGTCTTGTGTTTGTATGGTAACGAGTTCCTGGAGTGCGTCGTTTTGGGCCTCATGAGTTTCTGCTGTCAAGAATTTCCTGATCACTGGAAGACGTTCTCCTAGAAACATGTGCTCTGTTCTACACAACCCAATACCATCGGCTCCAGCATCTATGCTTTCTGTAGCCTCTTCGCGCGTATCGGCATTTGCGCGAACNCCAATTCGGTTAAGGCGAACTTGGTCACACCAGTCTAAAAGCGTTGTTAGTTCCAAAGGGGTTTCTGCTTCTGAGATGTCTATNTTCCCAGCGTGGACTTCGCCCGTCGTTCCATTAATTGAAATTTCTGATCCTTCATTGATAGTTATGCCACCTATGTCTATTGAAGATTCGGTTACATTTAGTTCGGCAATGCCGCAAACCGCTGGCAATCCTAAACCTCTAGAGTAGATTGCCGCATGGCTTGCGAGCCCACCATGCGCAGTGGCTATGCCTGAGGACCATCGCATACCAGGCTCATCTTCTGGGCCTGTCTCCATTGCGAACATTATTGCTTCTTCGCCAGCGTCCACTGCTTTAAGGACAGTATCTACGCTTAAGCAAAGTTTGCCGGTGGCCGCTCCAGGAGATGCAGCTATTCCTATAGCAAGAGGTTCTGTTTCTATCTCATCTGCAGTACTGAAAAGNACATCCATAAGGTCTTGTGGATCAACATTACTGATAGCTTCTTCTGTGCTTATATCTTTGTTCTCAGCTTTGGTAACTGAAGTGATAATATTGTCGTGTCCGGTCAAGTTGCTTCCCTGTCAGGTTAGACGGTCACCTAAATAGGTAAGTAGTTGGTCAATGGCGATTCTATCCTGTTGCATTGTGTCTCTGTCCCGTATGGTGACTGCTTTATCGTCGATAGTCTCAAAATCTATTGTCACGCAATACGGTGTTCCAAGTTCATCTTGGCGCCTGTACCGTTTTCCTATATTTTGCGTTTCATCGTAGTCNGTCATCCANTTTGCTTTAACTAAATCAAAGACTTCTAGCGCTATGGGGGTTAGCGTATCTTTCTTTGAAAGTGGCAGGATCGCTACTTTGTAAGGGGCGATTCGCTCATCGAAACGTAGAACAGTGCGTAGGTCATCGTTAACGGTTTCTTCATCGTAAGCTGCAAGAAGGAAGGCCATCATTGAACGAGTTGCACCTGCGGCTGGCTCTATTACATGGGGGACATAGTGTTCGCCTAAGTTTGGGTCAAAGTATGAAAGTTTTTCGCCTGAATGGTCTGAGTGCTGCTTGAGATCATAATCCCCTCGGTTTGCAACTCCTTCCAGTTCGCCCCATCCCCAAGGAAACATGAATTCTATATCGCTTGTTCCAGAGCTGTAGTGACTTAATTCATCAGCATCATGAGGGCGAAGTCTAATTTTTTCCGCTGGGATACCGAGGTTAAGGTACCAGTTCATTCGCTCTTCGCACCAATATTCAAACCATTTGTCTGCTTCTTCGGGTGGGACGAAGTACTCCATTTCCATTTGTTCGAATTCTCTCGTTCTGAATACAAAGTTTCCTGGGGTGATTTCATTTCTGAAACTTTTACCTATTTGGGCTATCCCAAACGGAGGTTTTTTTCTTGCAGTCTCTTGAACAAGTTTAAAGTTCGTGAACATGCCTTGAGCTGTTTCTGGCCGAAGGTAGACGTCATGGCCTTCACCTTCAACAGGTCCTGCATGCGTTTTAAACATTAGGTTGAATGCCCTAGCTTCTGTGAAGCTTCCCGTTGCTCCGCAGGCGGGACAGGNGTTGAGGTCCTCAAGTTGGTCTTCTCGGAATCGTTCGTTGCACTCTTTACAGTCAACAAGCGGGTCTGAGAAGTTCTCAAGGTGTCCAGATGCTTTCCATACGGCAGGTGGTGACAGGATGGAAGCATCGATTCCTACTACATCATGGCGTAATTGAACCATTGATTTCCACCAGGCATCTTTGACGTTACGCAGTAGGAGTGACCCTATTGGTCCGTAGTCGTAGGTAGACCTGAACCCTCCGTAGATATCTGCGGATTGGAAAATAATCCCTCGTCTTTTAGAGAGATTTACGATCTTTTCCATTAAGGAGTCNGNATTGTTTTCTTTTTCCATTTGAAAATAGTAACTGAGCTTTGAGCTTCTGAAGTATTATTTGCAGAATCTTTAGAAAAATCCTTAACTCCTAACGCTGNAGATGACGATTGCTAGGTTCGCAATATTTTCGTTGATTTGATTTTTCGCTCAAGAAAGTACTCGATTGCCGTTGATGCTATTACATCTATTTCTTTTGTNGTTTGCGATTCTGGTGCGTTTAATGCTGCAGCTAGTTCACCACCCAATATCTTTTGTAGGAGTTCGACAGCTTCTGGTGAGATTTGCATCCCTCTCTTATGATGCTGACAAAGAAGGCCTCCTTCNGCTGGAGAGAAGCTAACTAGTTCTGTTTCACCGCAGAGGACGCACTGGTTAACTTGCGGTTCTGTTCCTTCTAGAGCCATTAGCTTTAGGAAGAAGCTTGGTACTAGCAATGGCGAATTTGCTCTTTCAAGGGAGTGAAGCGCACGCAGTAGCATGACNTACATCTCTGGAGCTGGCTCATCAGGCAATGCGATTTGGTCAACTGCTTCAAGAAGAGCGTTTGCTTTAGTTAGCCGTTCAAAGTTCTCTCGTATTTTGGGGAANTAGGTCAATGTTTCAACTTGTGTTATGAGTGCTAATTCAGAACGACCTATATGGAGCTGCATAGCGATATGTGATGTTTGCTCAAGCCGGGACCCAAATTTGCTCTTTGTTTTTCTAACTCCTTTTGCTACAGCACGTACCATTCCTTTATCGGGAGTAAGAAGGACTATTATCCTGTCTGCTTCACCTAATTTGTATGTTCGAAGAACTATTCCTTCCGTTCGATGATACTTAGTCATAAGTCTCCGAATCTTCGACCTCTGCTTTGATATTCTCTAATCGCTCGATGGAAGCTTTTCTTGTTAAAGTCTGGCCACATTTCGTTTAGGAACAAAAATTCGCTGTATGCAGATTGCCATAATAGAAAGTTGGACAGTCTTTGCTCTCCAGACGTTCGTATAACTAAATCTGGGTCAGGCATTTTGGGGTCATAGAGATAATTACTTATTTGCTTTTCGGTTATCTTTGCTGGGTCTTGTTTGTTTTCAAGCATAGATCGTATTGCATCTACTAATTCTGCGCGCCCTCCGTAATTGAATGCAACGGTGAAGGTTAGTCCGGTATTNTTTTTTGTTAGATTTCTGGCTTGATCCATATCTTTAAGGAGACTTTTGGGTATTCGCCAGTTCTCGCGCCCTATGAATTGGATTCGGACATTTCGTTCGTGTAATTGATCTCTTCTTTTCCTGATTGTCTCTTTGTTAAAATTGATCAGGAAACGGACTTCCTCTTTGGGCCTTTTCCAATTTTCGGTGGAAAATCCGTATGCTGTCAGCCAAGGGATGTTTAATTCAATTGCTGCTTCGACGCATTCAAACAGAGCTTCTTCTCCCTGAAGATGGCCATCCGTTCGGGGGAGCGATCGCTNCTGAGCCCAACGCCCGTTTCCGTCCATGATTACAGAGACATGCTTTGGTAACGATGTTGGGTCAATGTTTAATTTCGTTATTTGTTCGGGTGTTAGTTTCTTTGTGACCACACTAAAAAGGTATCTCTCTAAGCGAACAATTTGGTGTATAAGACAGCAGTTATGTCCCACATATATCCACCTTTTCAGCGAGAGGTAGATATATGTTGTGTTTATGGCTTCNAGTCAGCGTGATTGGGCAAATGATGTTAGGTATTATCATGGGAAAGGTCAAGCCCCGCGTCGGTCGATCCAGTTCCCTCTTTTCAGCATGTGTGTTATTTCGCTTGCGGTTTTGACTATCGCTGCACTTATTGTTGAATTCTCATAATCGGCGCGGGTGCATCAGTATCCCAGTCGTTCAATTTCGTCGGGTCTCTTTTGCCAGTTTTTATCAACATTGACTTGAAGTTCTATGTAGGCTCCATCCGCAAGTTGCTTTCTGACTTCTGTACCTACTCGTTTTAGGTTTTCGCCTTTGTGGCCTATTACTATGCCCTTCTGGCTTTCTCTCTCTACTAGTATCTCTATTCTGATACGAGGCCATTCCCA
Source organism: Actinomycetota bacterium (assembly GCA_002712415.1). Classification (GTDB taxonomy): domain Bacteria; phylum Actinomycetota; class Acidimicrobiia; order Acidimicrobiales; family UBA8592; genus UBA8592. Next base: position 8,036 of record PATO01000032.1, read on the forward strand.
TTCTGTGACTCTCGTTGCTATTGAGTGTGGAATTTCTTTTTGCATTATCCTCAGTAGCTGTTCTCTTACTAATTCAGCTACGTAATCACGGTCTGACATGTCTGTCACTTGCTCAGCTGGATAGAACATCGGGCTCTCTTGAGTTAATCCGAATAGGTGNTCTATTAGAACTGGTAATCCNTCGCCACTTTTTGCCGAGACTGGAAANTATTCNGAGAAGTTAAAGATTGACGCCTCTATNAGTCGCTCTGCTATTTGAGGTTTCTTTGCTTTATCACATTTGTTTACAAGNACAATCGTTTCAGCACCCAGTTTTTCTGCGATAAATTTATCCCCCGGGCCTATTGGGGACGTAGCATCAACGACAAAGCAGACGATATCTATTTCGGACAATGTTGATACAGCTTTTGTGTTTAANCGTTCGCCCAGCTTTGTTTGCGGTTTATGGATGCCTGGAGTGTCAACAAACACGAGTTGCGCATCTGAACGATGGAGAACCCCGCGAATCTTGTGTCGAGTAGTTTGGGGTTTGTTCGATGTTATTGCTATCTTTTCGCCGCAGATTTTATTCACGAGGGAAGATTTTCCTACATTGGGTCTTCCTAACACAGTTATGAAGGCTGATTTGTATGCGCCAGACTTCTTGGAGTCATCGATTTGTGAAGTCATTCGCTGTTTGCCTGTGCTGGCGTAAATAGGACACGTGCTATTCGTCTTCCTTGTATGCGCTCAACGAGGAAGTGGTGGCCATTAAGCTCTACTGTCTCACCGATCTGTGGGACATGCCCGAGTGTGTTGAAAATGAGGCCACCCACAGTACTCCAGTCTCCCTCGGGTAGATCTATGTCGAGAATTGCATCAAGGTCATCTAAATTTGCGCGCCCATTAACGCGAAGGTTTCCGTTACTTAGTCGCTCTATCATCGGGGGCTCTACATCGAATTCATCGACTATTTCACCAACAACCTCTTCGATAAGGTCCTCAAGTGTTACTAGTCCGGCGGTTCCTCCATATTCGTCGATAACGATAGCTATATGAGACTTCTCCGCTTGCATTTCCCTGAGTAATTGCGATATTTTTTTTGACTCGGGAACGAAGACAGGGTGTCTCATTATTTGATTTACAGTTTGAGACTTATCACCATCTCTCAGTGCTCTCATGAGTTCTTTTGAATACACAATCCCAACGATGTCGTCAATATTGTCTTGGAATACTGGTAATCGACTGAAGCCTTTTCCTATAACAAGATCTATTGCTTCCTCTATGGATGCATGTTCATTGACTGCGATAATGTCTGGCCGTGGAATCATTACTTCCTGAGCAACTGTGTCGCCGAATTCGATGACTTGCTCGATAAGGTGTCGTTCGTCTTCATTGATTGCATCGCTTGCAGCAGCTTCCTCGGCAAATGCTAGTAATTCTTCTTCTGACACTTCACCTTCTGTGAACCCATTCGGGAGGTCAGCTCCTACCAGTCGAACAACACCGTTTGCTACCCATCTGAGAGGTGCTATTTTTGACAAGACTCTTACTAAAGGAGCTATTCGAGTAGCACTTCTATCAGGGTGAGCTAAGGCCCAGCTTTTCGGAAGAGCTTCTGAGAGAGCAAAGAGCACAAGAAGTTCGGCGACAAAGACAATTACTAGTTGCCATGCTCCCCAATGATTTAGTACTAAATGAGCTACTAAAGTTGCGACTCCTATTTGGCAAGCTAGGACTACGAAAAGGATAGGGTTCAGAACGTGCTTTCTCCTGTCGATGAGGTCACGGAGAATTAGCGCCCCTTTTCCTCCTTCTTCGGCAAGAGCTTCGGCTCTGGCTGAACTGACTCGCGTGATCGCTGTTTCTGCAGCGGCCAGTAACGCAGCTGCAGCTATCAATAGAACTAATACAATTGATCCGATAATTTCTAGTTGACTCATGATAGATACAATTCAGACAGTAANTGTTTTTCTCTTTTTTTCATAACTGCTTTTTCATTGGGTTCAGCGTGGTCATAACCCAAGATGTGTAGAACCCCGTGAAGCACAAGGAGAGCTATTTCTTCTTCTAGTGTTTTATTTTGTGCTTTTGCGTTCTCCATTGCCTTTTCAGGGCAAATAATGACGTCTCCGAGGAGCAGAGGAGTATCTGTTGTTGAAACATCAAATGAATCTATAGGAAATGCAAGCACATCCGTGGGTTCACCTTTCCCCAAATATGTTTTGTTTAGCTGTTGGATATTTTGGGAATCAACGAATATTAAATTCAGTTCGCCGGCTTGAACGCCCTCGGCTTGCAACGCTTGGATAGCGAGATCTCTCCACTTCTCTTCATCGATAAGTCCATCGGGGTGACCTTCGGGAATTTCCGAATTTACGATAACATTCAAGTTTTTTTACTACTTCGTGAACGCTGATCATATGCGTCAACTATGGCTTGAACGATTCGATGGCGGACAATATCTTTACTGTTTAAATGAATGAAAGCTATATCGTTGATACCTCCAAGTATCCCTTCAAGCTCACCTAGCCCTCCTCTACCACCTGCTACGTCAATCTGTGTTAGGTCTCCTGTGACGACTACACGTGAACCAAATCCGATTCTTGTTAGGAACATCTTCATTTGTTCTGGCGTTGTGTTTTGCGCTTCGTCAAGAATGACAAATGCGTCGTTAAGAGTCCTACCTCTCATGAAGGCTAAGGGAGCCACTTCAATTATCGCTTCATTTAGAAACCTTTCTACAGTTTCCAATTCCATCATGTCGTAGAGTGCGTCATAAAGCGGACGAAGGTAAGGNTCAACTTTAGCCATAAGGTCTCCGGGAAGAAAGCCGAGCCGTTCTCCTGCTTCTACAGCTGGTCGTGTAAGAATTATTCGTCTGACTTGCTTTGTTTGCAGCGCCTTAACTGCCATTGCAACTGCTAACCAACTCTTACCTGTTCCGGCGGGGCCTATTCCAAATGTTATGACATTCCCGCTTATCGCCTCTATATATTTCTTTTGTCCGGCTGATTTTGGGCGAATTGTTCGGCCTCTTACTCGAAGAATATCAGTACCAAAAATATCAGAGGGCTTCTCATCTGCGAGAACCATATCTATGGATCTACCGAGACTTGTTGCGTCAATCACATNCCCCTTTTCGAGTAGAGCTACCATTTCTTCAAAAAGAGCGCCTACTTTAGGGGCACTTGCTCCTTGGATTGATATCTGGTTGCCACGCGCATGTATTGTTGCATCCGGGAAAGCAGCTTCAATTGATTTGAGATGAAGATCTCTTTCTCCAAAAAGGCCCGGCATAAGGTGATTACCTGGGATACTTATTTTTACTGTAGATTCAGTCATTGCTGTGTCTAGCGTATTGCACTGTCGGACTAATGCCAAGATTATTTAGAACTTCCCTTTTTTTAAGAGGTTTCATGCGATGTCTATNACAATTTTCCCAGTATTNAGATTATTCTCCATTCTCGTGTGGGCTTCTGCTATTGATNCAAAGGGATAGACCGAATCAATTACCGTTTCAAATTGACTGTCAAACTCTGAAAGCAGATGGTTGGAAAAATTTTGTGTTAACGCAGTCTTTTCTTCTAAGGACCTTGACCTTAAGACTGTACCTATTAATGTGATACGTTTTCGCAGAAGCGTTCCTAGGTCTAGTTCTGGCTTTCCTGACCCCATTAAACCAACTTGGACGATGATTCCTTTTGTAGATATTGCGTTGACATTGTTTTGGAGGTAACTGCCACCTACTAAGTCAATGATGATGTTTACTCCGTTGCCGTTTGTCCATGTTTTGACTGCTTCCACGAAATCTTCTTTTTGGTAATCAATACCTTGGTCAGCGCCTAGATCCATGCAGGATACAATTTTCGCTTCAGATGCTGTTATCGCTATCTTTGCTCCTAGTCTTTTGGCGATTTGTATGGCTGCTGTCCCTACCCCGGAAGCGCCTGCGTGTATGAGACATGTTTGGTGCTTTTGGAGTCCCCCTTTATCGACCAAAGCGTCATATGCNGTTAGCCATGCTTCGGGGATCGCTGCAGCTTGTTGCATGTTTAGATTTTCGGGAATTACCATAACTTGTCGGTGATGAACTGTTAGAAGCTCTGCGTACGCTCCGGAGCTTACGATTCCCATGACTTGATCGCCAATACTAAAGCCGGTGACTTCGGAACCCATATCCTTGACTGTTCCAGCGAATTCAAGTCCAGGGATTTCATATTCGCTTGGAGGAGCTGGATATAGTCCCATTCGTTGGAGAATGTCAGCTCGATTAAGTGCGGTCGAGTGCACTTTGATGAGAAGTTCTTGGGCTTCTGGCTTTGGGTCTGGCACTGACATAATGCNGAGTTCTTCAACACCGCCATATTTTTTCAGAACGACAGCTTTCATTTTTTTGATTTCAATGCTTCTGCGCGATCACGGAGTTCGTATTTAAGGACTTTTCCTGAGGCATTTAAAGGGAGATTGTCAATCAAAGCTACCTCTCGTGGGCATTTGTAATTAGCCATTTCTTGCCTGCACCATTCCATTATTTCATCTGGTTTGGGTGTCTCNCCNGAAGTGGGCACGATNAATGCGAAGCCGACTTCACCCATCCTCTCATCAGGAACGCCCACTACTGACACTTGTCCGATTTGTGGGTGTTGGAGCATTATTGATTCGACTTCGGCGGGATAAACATTAAATCCCCCATTAATGTACATGTCTTTTTTTCTATCGGTTATTGCGATGTTTCCATCATTGTCCATCACACCTATGTCTCCTGTTAGAAGCCAACCGTTTTCTGTAATTGTCTCACTTGTTTGATCAGGGTCGTCTAAATATCCGACCATGATGTTGTAACCCTTTACGGTTATTTCTCCCGGCTGACCCCTTTTAATTTCTTTGCCATTGTCATCGATAATTTTGATTTCCATCCCCGGCATAGCGCGTCCAGAAGTTTTAGCTATTATTTCTGGATCGTCGTCATAGCGGCACATGGTTGCGAGACCTGAACCCTCTGTCAGCCCATATCCGGTGACTATCTTTTCGAACCCTAATCGCTCTCGCATCTGTATTATCATCTCAACAGGTATTGCTGCTGCTCCAGTCACGGCGAGTCGTAATGTTGTCATGTCAAATGTTTCCAAGTCAGGATGATTTAATATTGATTGGTAAATAGCAGGAGGCCCTGGAAGCATTGTTATTTTGTCCTGAGGGACTCTTTCCATTACTTGTTGGACATCAAAAATGGGATGAGGAAGGATGCAAGCGCCCTTCATTAAGCAGGCGAGGATGCCTGCATTGAGTCCAAAGGAATGAAAAAAGGGGTTTACGATTAGATATCGATCCCTTACTTGAAGCCCGATGATATCTGCCCAGTCGTTGTAGCCTCGGACGACTGCTGAGTGCTTGAGCATTGCACCCTTGGGTGCGCCAGTTGTTCCACTTGTGAACATGATATGGCACAGGTCCTCACCGCTTACGCCCTGTGATCTTTCTTGAACTTCTTGAATTCTGGAATCATTTGCTCTACTGAGGAAATCATTGAAAGACGTTGTTTTTGTCTCAGCGGTTCCCTTTAGAACTATGATTTCCTGTAACTTTTTTTCTGCATCTGTTCCCTCTAGCAGTTTGACGTAGTTTATTTCAAGAAAATCTGTAACTGTGAAAAGTAATGAAACATTTGCTTTGGTGATGACATACGAAGCTTCTTTCCCTTTAAAGCGAGTGTTAATGGGCACCAGGACTCCTCCTGCTACATGGACTCCTAACGCAGCTATAACCCATTCCGATGTGTTGGGTGCCCAGATGCCAATTCGATCCCCTGGCTTAAGACCGGTTTCTATAAGCGCATTCGCTGACTTATAGATTTCGTCTTTGAGCTCAATAAAGGATAATCGTAACTCACCATCGACAAGAGCCTGATCGCTTCCGAATGTGGTAGCAGAGTATTCGATAAGATCCGGTATTGTGCGCCATGGTGCTTCTTCCATACGCGTTAGCCTATAGTGTCTTCGAAAGCAGGGCGAACCGCTGTAGTCGTTATTGCAATCCCCCATAGGTTCCGCCCGCTACCGGTATTGCTGCTCCGGTAATGAAGTTTGCCTGTTCAGAACATAAAAAGGCTGCGATTTTCCCAAAATCATCCGCTGACCCTATCTTTTGTGCGGGCACAGTCTTGGCGAGGTCTTCCATATTCTCTTTTCCGTACACTTCTAGAACACGATCTGTTGCATGAAGTCCAGGCTGTATTGAATTAACAGTTACTCCATCGGATGCTGTTTCTAGTGCCATGGTTTTTAAGAATCCGGTAACTCCTGCTCTAGCTGTATTTGAAAGCATAATATTTGGAATTGGCTGGCGAACCGATATTGAAGTTATCGCTAGCACTCTTCCCCATTTTTTTTCTTGCATGTCTGGAACAGTTTCTTTACACATTGCTACAACGGACATGAGATTCAATTCAATTGCTGTCAAGTACTGATCAACATCTGTTGATGCGAAGGTACCAGCGGGAGGTCCTCCAGCGTTTGTTATTAGGATGTCAATGTTGGTTCCAAGTTGTGATTTTGCATCTTGAACGAGCGCTTGTGATCCTTTCACAGTCGAAACATCTGCGATAACAGGAATCGAGTTTGGGATCTTGTTTGCGGCATGCATTAATCGTTCTTCATTTCTTCCAGATATTACTGTTTTGCAACCTGCTTCTGCTAGCGCCTGCGCTGAGGCAAAACCTAATCCGGCGGAAGATGCTGAAACCAGAGCTGTTTTTCCCGATATACCTAGATCCATATAATTAGATAATAGTCGTTCAATTAACTGCGTATGCTTTTGCCTCAGAGCTAGTTTTCTAAGGCCCGTTGGAGCAGAACTTTAGCTAGGTCTCTTCGGTATGACTCATTTCCATGAATATCTGTGGGAGGCGTAAGCCCTGAATCTGCTAACTCACCAACTTCTTTGGGTGAGCCACCGGATTTTAGAGCATTCTCTGCGTCTGCTGACCTGACCGGCGTAGACCCCATGTTGACCATACCGATGCCGGGGTTATCACCTGCCTGAAGTGCGCAACCGACGATTGCCCAATCTTGAGATCGGCGGTTAAATTTCTGGTACGCCCAACTTTCTCCCGTGTATTTGGGGACAAGGATTTCAGTTAGGAGTTCATCTTCTTTAACTTCAGTTTCCCAAAAATCAGTGAAGAAATCATCAGATTCAACTTTTCTCTCACCTGAGGGTCCTGAAATCACCAGCGTAGCTCGTGTGGCAAGTATGGCAGCTGGGAGGTCAGAAGCAGGATCACCATGGCATAGAGATCCTCCGATGGTTCCTCGGTTTCTAACTTGAGGGTCTCCTACATGGCTTGCAGTGTGAGCAAGCAAGGGAATGTGTTCTTTAAGAATGTCAGATTGCTCCACCTTTCGATGCTTAGTAAGGGCACCAATAGCTATGACATCCCCTTTATCTTGAATATATGAGAGGTCTTCTATTGCCCCGATATCAATGAGGACTTCAGGTGTGGCTAATCTTAATTTCATGAGAGGGAGCAAAGAATGTCCTCCGGCTAACAATTTTGCCTCATCCCCATATTCTGCAAGCAACGATAAAGCTTCTTCTTTTGATTGTGCTGGTTTGTAGTCAAACTTTGCTGGGATCATGAGCTTTCCCCTATCTGTACAGGTATGCCATCTGGGTTTTGTGCTGCCCACTGAACTGAACGGACGATCATTTCGTAACCTGTGCATCTGCATAGGTTCCCTTCAAGGTTTTCTCGGATCTCCTGTTCGCTTGGATTGGGTATCTCATCAAGCAGAGCTGTTGCTGCCATTAACATCCCTGGGGTGCAATATCCACATTGCAATCCGTGTTCTTGCCTGAAGCCTTCTTGGACTGGCGTGAAAGATCCATCATCATTTGCGAGACCTTCAACAGTAGTTATTTCGTGGTTATTTGCTTGCACTGCTAGCACTGTGCAAGATTTAACAGCGTTTCCATCAAGAAGCACGGTGCAAGCCCCACAGTTTGATGTGTCACAGCCTATATGTGTTCCCGTTAAACCGCATTCCTCACGGATGAAATGGACGAGTAGTGTTCTTGGGTCAATGGATTTATCGTATCTATTTCCGTTGATGTTTATTGATGTCGGGTAACTCATTTGGTTCCTCCTTGGAGTATTTTCCAGATTTTCTGAGGGGTTGCTGGCATATCAATGTGGGTAACGCCCAAGTGCCTTAGGGCGTCAACCACTGCATTTATCACTGCTGGTGGTGTTCCTACTGAACCAGATTCTCCTATTCCTTTTGCGCCCAAAGAATTATTTGGGTTCGGGGTGTTTATTCTGCCAGATGTATATGAAGGTAGGTCAGGCGCCCCTGGCATTAGGTAATCAATGAACGTTGCGGTTGTGGGTTGCCCATTCTCGTCATAGCTAAATTCTTCGTATAGCGCTTGTGCAATGCCTTGCGCGACTCCCCCATGGACCTGCCCTTCTGCCAATAGTGGATTTATAACTGTTCCGCAATCGTCAACTAAATATATATCGCGAACTCTTGTATCGCCTGTGTGTTTATCTATTTCAATTACACATGCGTAAGCACCCGATGGAAAACTGAAATTGGGGACCTCTTGAAGGATGGTTTCATCTAAAGAGCCGGGGTCCATATCCTCAGGGAGTTCTAAGCGTTGAAAACTAAAGGTGGCCACTTCTGCCCAGGAAAGGCTTTTGCTAGGGCTTCCTTTTACAAATAAGCTTCCATCTTTCACCTCAATATCCTCAGGATTTGCTTCCAGCTTATGAGCGGCAATAGATTTAGCTTTTTGTACTATTCCAATTGAAGCGTTCTTTACTCCTTCACCTCCAACCGCTACTTGCCGTGATCCCATAGTCCCTATTCCCTGTGGAATGGTCGCGGTATCTCCATGGCGAACAGAAATTTTATCGTATTCTATGCCAAGGTATTCTGATGCAATTTGAGCGAATGTTGTAACTGTTCCTTGGCCATGCGGCGATGCACCGGTGTAGATGATGGCCGAGCCGTCTGGCTGAATTCGGATTTGAACAGATTCCCACGAACCTAAATGCCCGAAGCCCTCCAGAGAGCCCGGTGGGCCAAATCCAGCAAGCTCTAGCCAACTGGAAAACCCGACGCCGATTAATGGTTTTTCAGGCATATCCTGATTCGCAACTTGCTCTTCTCGGATGGATTCATAGTCCATTATCTCAAGGAGTTCGTCTAAGGCTCCTTCGAAGTTTCCACTGTCATAGACAGCAAGCTCGGAGTGAGTTGCGTAAGGGAAGTCATCTTTTGGGATGTAGTTTTGTCTGCGGACTTCTGTTGGGTCCATCTCAAGTTTATAAGCGATGTGATCCATAGCTCGCTCAATGAGGTATGTCGCCTCTGGACGTCCAGCACCTCTGTAAGCAGCGATGGGAGTAGTGTTTGTTAACACGTTTCTCCATGCGACTGAAACATTTGGTATCACGTAACATCCTGCAGACATTGCTGTCGTTAATACGGGCATACCCATTCCTGTCCCTATTGCGTATCCACCCATGTCTTGGGAAGCGAAGACTCGTAAAGCCTGAATTTTTCCTTCATTATCAAATGCAATATCGACTTCCTGCTCCTGAGCCCGTCCGTGATACATCGATGTCATGGCTTCACTTCTAGTTTGAGAGTATTTGACAGGTCTATTAAGAATTTTGGAAAGAACTGGGGCTAGGAAAAATTCTGGGGTGAAATTAATCTTTTGACCAAATCCACCTCCGACATCGGGGGTGATAACGCGACATTGATCTTGCGGTATCCCAAGCCATGCACTGATTCGATTTCTGAGGTGATGAGGTGCTTGGAAACTTGCCCAAATTGTAAGTCCTGCTGGTCCGTAGTCAGCCAAACATGCGCTTGTCTCAATAGGCGCTGCGGTGCAACGATTGTTGATGAGTTTAATCTTTTCAGTATGCGGTGCTGAATCAAACACTGATTGGTGATCATCTGCGCTTGGGACTTCTGCGACAGTATTTGAGCCAAGCTCCTCGAATAGGAGTGGCGCGTCTTCTGCGGTGGCTTCTTCAATATTTGTGACCGCCTCTAGAGGTTCATAGTCGACTACTACAAGTTCCGTTCCATCTGCTGCTGCATATTTACTTTCAGCCACAATGACAGCGACTGCTTCACCAACAAAACGGACCTTATCGGTTGCTAATGTCGGTCGCTCGAGACCGGGTACTTCTGGTAAGGGGGGAAGTTCGAGGTCTGCAGCTGTCCATGCTCCGATTACACCTTCACATTCCAAGGCTGCCGAAACGTCGATGCCTTTGATCAGTGCGTGAGCCTCTGTGCTTCGCACAAAAGCCATATGCGTCATTCCTGTTAGTTGAATATCATCAACATATTGGCCTCTTCCGGTTAAAAGATTGGGGTCTTCTTTCCGAATTACTTTAGTTCCAACTATTGACATTTGACCTCCCCTGTTAGGTAGGAATATAGCCGCTTTCTATGCATTTGTTCAATGAGACAGCCGAATTCCTGTCTAATAGTTTTTGCTTTAAGATTTCATCATGACCCCTGCGATTTCAGAATTAGAGAATGCGGGGTTTGAGTATGAACTTTTGAATTATCATTATGATCCATCTGTTGGGAGTTACGGAACCGATGCTGCAAGTAAATTGGGACTGAACAGCGAGGCCGTGTTTAAAACTTTGATGTCTGAATTAAATACAGGCGAGTTCATTGTATGTCTGATACCGGCTTCATCTTCTCTGGATTTAAAGGCCGTAGCAAGAGCAGCTGGAGTTAAAAGAGCCTCTATGGCTGATGGTAAAGTCGCTGAGCGAAGAACTGGGTACGTCTTGGGCGGTATTTCTCCTTTCGGTCAAAGCCGCAGCCACCGAACATTTGTGGATAAAATAGCGTTATCAATGGACTCAATATATGTGAGCGCTGGGAAAAGAGGTCAGGAAATCCGCATAGTTCCTAATGCTTTCACTGTCCTACTTGATGCGTCTTTCGTTACACTTACCAACTATGAATGACAACCTTTCAAATATCCATTTATCTAAAGATGAGTTTCAAGAATACGGATACCGTCTTGTTGATTGGCTTGCGGAATACTTTGACAACGTTGGTCAGTATGAGGTACTTCCCTCTATGGAGCCTGGCGATATTAGGAATATGCTTCCAGTTTCAGCTCCAGAGAGGGCCGAGTCAATGGATGAGATTATCGCTGATCTTGATAGGGTCGTCATGCCTGGCATGGCTCACTGGCAGCATCCCGGTTGGTATGCTTTCTTTCCTTCGGGGGCATCTCCTGTATCTGCTCT
>PATO01000033.1 GCA_002712415.1 Actinomycetota bacterium
CTTTTGATTTCTTTCTGAGAGTTTTCCTGAACCCATTGTTTTAACTCCCTTTTTAAGACTTTCCCTGAGCCTGTTTTTGGTAAATCACTCCGAATAAAAACCCTTTTGGGAACCTTCGGACCGGAAAGCCTATCTTTAGCAAAATTAATTAACTCTTTCTCATTTAAATTATCCATGCATACAATCACTGCACATACAGCCTCACCCCATTCATCATCCGGAATTCCGAAAACTGCTACCTCCGCTACTTGAGGGTGATCATCAAGAACGTTCTCTATCTCGGCAGGGTAAACATTCACTCCACCGGTAATAATCATGTCTTTCTTTCGATCACAAATGAAGTAATACCCTTCATTATCAACATATGCAATATCCCCGACCGTCTGATACCCGTCCCGATGATCTTCAAGGTACTGATCATGAGACTTGTAATATGTGTCAAAGACAGCAACGGACTTTGCATATAACTCTCCGGGAACATCCGGTTCATTAATTTCTTCCCCATCATCATCAAAAACTTTGATTGACACTCCAGGTGCCGGCAGACCACATGACCCCGGTTTTCGTAACTGGTCTTCAGGAGCTAGAACAGTACATACTGAAAGTTCTGTCGACCCATAAATCTCCCAAAGTGAGTCTTCGCGGAAATCTTTCAAATACGCTCTTTTCAATTTCATTGTCCAAGGAGCAGCATTCGCAATGAAACACTCCAGAGAAGAGACGTCATATCTTGATTTAATATCATTAGACAATGCAGTAATACGTCGCATCGGTGTTGGGGCGGAGAACGTGGATGTAACTCGATGTGAATCGACTAGGCGTAACCAGTCTTCAGCATCAAATGAATGTTGGGTTACAACAGTTGATCCAACCAACTGCGAACGCAAAGTGAAACCTAAAGGACCTGAATGATATAGCGGCCCGGTTGTGAGATAGATGAGTTGGTCCATGCGGTCCCACCCAATCAATTTAAAGAGAGGACCAAACTGGTTCGCTTCTCCACCGACCTTGCGTATCGCCCCTTTAGGTTTTCCCGTAGTACCTGAGGTAAAAATCATTTGTTGAGTTGATGCATAATTTCCCTCAGTCACCGGTTTCGTTGACGAACCCAGAACATCACCCATCGGAATACTTTCATCGTTTATGAGATCGTCACCGAAAGAAACAACATGCTTAAGGCCCGCCAGTTGATCCCGAATCGGTTCTAGAACAGGGAGGTACTGGCTTTCAATAATAAGAATTTCAACATCCGCGGCCTGAATAAGATACAGCGCCTCATCGCTTGTGGACCTGTACGGTATCGGAATCGAAACTCCACCAGATTTCCGAATAGCGTGAATAGCAGTCAATATCTCAAGGCTATTATTACCCCACCAAGCTATATGGTTTCCTTCTCCACTACCCAGTGACAGGAATCCATTAGCTAACGCATTAACCGCATCATTAAAAGCAACATAGGAAACATAACGTGTCGCTGAGTTACCTCGATCATCTATCACAGCTATACGATCTCCAATATTTTCCGCATGCTGCGTTAAGTGATCTACCTGCACGCCCATACGATACTTCCTGCTTTGGGGAAAGAGAAGTTACAGTCCAACGGTATTATTTTCCATGAATTCACGTACGACGAGTAATGCCACTAATCTCTCAACGTGATCCTTTCTGATAAAACCATCAAAGAAAACCTTGAATCAGGTCGAATCCTCATTGACCCTCTCGGAGAGAATGCTGTACAGCCAAGCTCAGTGGATTTGAGGATCCATTCCCAATTCAGAGTTTTTAAAAACCATTCAACGGGCATCATTGATGTCAAAGAAAACCTTGAGGACCTAACTGAATTAGTTGAAATCACCGACGGTGAAGCCTTTATCCTCCATCCAGGAGAATTTGTTCTCGGAAGCACATTGGAACGCGTTGTCGTTCCAGAAGATCTCGTCGCTCGACTTGAAGGAAAAAGTAGTTTAGGAAGGCTCGGTTTGTTGATTCACTCGACCGCAGGTTTCGTTGATGCTGGGTGGGATGGACAACTCACACTCGAACTATCCAACGTAGCGAACCTCCCTATCACGTTGTACGCCGGAATGAAGATAGGGCAAATTAGTTTCCAGCAAATGACAACAGCCGCTGAGAACCCGTATGGTTCCGGAGTGCTTGGATCAAAGTATCAGAACCAAGAAGGTCCACGACCGAGCAGGTATTGGGAGAACTTTGACGCCTGAGAAAAGTCGTCTCCTCAGACGAGTAGTACCGATTTTGCTTCTACTTGCTTTCGTGCTCTTGTTTGTTTTTGACGTCTTCGATTTCCTTCATGACCGTGAACGAATAGAAAATTTTTTCAATGACTCAGGAATCTTCGGACCCGTCTTATATGTTCTAGCTTTTGTAGCCGCACAACCATTAAGCCTCCCAGGTGCTGCTTTGATCATTCCAGCAACGTTTGTTTGGAGTTGGTGGGAAGTACTGGTTTACAGCATGCTAGGCGGCATTATCGCTAGCAGTATAGGTTTCATTGTTGCACGATGGCTTGCACAAGACTGGGTACGGGAACGGCTACCACAACGTTTCATCGGTTGGGAAAAACGGTTTGTCAAAAACGCGCTTCTTTCAACAGTAGCGTTACGGGTTGTGACTGGATACGCCCCCGCAGCTGATTGGTTTCTTGGCATTACAAATATCAAGTGGCGAGAATTTTTCATTGGAACCGTTATTGGGTTGCTGCCGATAACTTTCCTCTTTTCGTTTTACGGAGATGACACCGTTCGGTGGGTGCAGAATGCTCCACTCATCGCTCTCGCAGTTGTGATTGCAGTCGTTCTACTTTTGTCGGCTGTGAAACGGTACAAAAAGCAAAGAGAGGCAATTTAATAATCATCAGGGAAGAGTATGAGAAGCCGTTTCCTTGTTTATTGAGAAATGCTATTCTTCCTCAGTCATTAGTTGCAGGGCTTGGTATTGCCAGCTGAACCGATTGAAGCAACCAGGAATATCAAACTCTTCCTCAATCGCTTCAATTTCCGTTGATGAAAGCCGAACTATTTGGGTGTAGCTGATGATTTCTTTTTCTTTGAGACGCTTAATGGTATACGGATCCATTCCTCGGATCATTGAGAGATCATCTGGGGTAATAGGAGTATCATCATCAACCACTGTTTCATCAATTAGTGGAGCGGGCTCCGGTGGGGTTGGGAGAACTCCCACTCCAGCAGATTGCGTAGTGACGCGTTGAACGGCGCCAAGGGGAGCAGGTTCACCGACCGGTATTGGTGCTGAAATGATATCTGCAGAGACAGGTTCGGGTGTTTCAACGATCGGCGTTTGGACCTCTTCTACTCTGGCTTCTTCTAGTCGTTGTTCGCCTTCTTCGAGGGCTTCAACAAGGTGGATAGCGAGATCAGCTACGCGCACTTCGTCTTCTTCTTTTCCTGCTGCTTTTACGCCATCATCCATCATGATGTAGCAGAATGGACAGGCGGTTGCGATCCTGCTCGCACCCGTTTCCACGAGTTCTTTAGCTCTGACATCGTTTACTTTCGGACCGATATCTTCTTCCATCCACATTCGTGCACCACCTGCACCACAGCACATGCCTTTTGTTCCGTTTCGAGGTGCCTCAACGATGTCAACTCCTTGGAGGCTTCCGATGACCTTTCGAGGGGAGATATATACGTCGTTGTGTCTTCCTAAATAGCAACTGTCATGGTAAACAATTCGTTCCTCAAGAGATGCATTGGACATGTCGAGCTGACCGGTTTCTATGAGTTCTTCTAGGAGTTGTGTGTGGTGAATAACTTCGTAATGGCCGCCGAGTTGTGGGTATTCGTTCTTGAGTGTGTTAAAACAATGCGGGCATTGAGTGATGATTTTCTTCACACCCATGCTGTCAAGCGTTTCGATATTCTGCATCGCAAGCATCTGGAAGATATACTCATTTCCTGATCGGCGAGCTGGATCACCTGTGCAGTTTTCGGCTGGTCCTAAGATGCTGACGTCAATGTTTGCGCGCTGCAACAGTTTCGCCATTGCTTGGCTGACTTTTTTATTCTTGTCATCAAAGCTTCCGGCGCAACCTACCCAATACAGCCATTCTGACTCAAAAGGGTCACCTCCAGCGATTACTTCTATTCCTTCCATATCCCCAATCCAGTCAGCTCGCTCTGTTTGCGAGATTGACCATGGGTTTCCAGAATTTTCCATCGCACGGTATGCGTTTCCAAGTTCAGCTGGGAAGTCTGATTCCATAAGGGATTTGTATCGTCGCATATCTAGAATTTTGTCAAGGATCTCAATGTTCACCGGACAGATCTCATCGCATGCTTTGCAACTCGTGCATGACCATAATTCATCATTAGTTACACGATCGAACATCCAATTTGCAGGAACCGTGATTTCGCTATCCACACCGATGGGGGGAGTGGTGGCCGGGTCACCTGTTGCAGCCATTACTTCACCTGTTTTGAGAACAATTTCTCTTGGATCGAGTGGTTTACCAGTTGCGTGCGCTGGGCAGACAGAGGTGCAACGTCCACACATTGTGCAGGCATCAGTGTCAAGTAGTTGCTTCCATGTGAAGTCTTCAATCACGGAAGCTCCAAATGTTTCAAGTTCGGTTTCCATGAGATTCGGAAGTGGCTTCATTGCTCCTTTGGGCCTATCTCTATCTTTGAGATACATATTGAGCGGTGACGTAAAGATGTGCCTCAACATTGTGATAGGCAAGAAGACGAGGAAACCAATGAAGAAAATGACGTGTGCGTACCACCAGATTTGATGCCATCCACTCAGGTTTCCTGCACCATCAAAAAGTTTCGCGAGCGGGTAACCAATGATGGACCATTTCTCATATTCTGGTTCATTCTCTAAAGCGATTCTGAAACCTTCAGCGAGGAACCCTGTTACTCCCATTCCAAAAAGCAGCCCTAAACCTATTGCGTGATCACCACGTGATTTTATTCGTATTCGGTATGGTCGGAATTGACGTGGTCCGTACCGTCTGAGCAGCGCCCATCCCACACCGATGAGGAATAGGACGCCAGCAACATCTCCGACGAGTGAGTACCCTTTGTAGACGCCGCCATGCAGGAATTTGAGTTCGGATGGCAACTGGTGATCGATTTCAAGTGTTGTGGTGACGCCAAGAAGAATAATGAATGGGAAGTACATCAAGGAATGCATGAGCCCAGCGGCGGGGTCTCTCATGAGCGTCTTCATGTAGAGTCCGGCTCGTAGATCTTTAGCACGACGATGAATGTTCTTTTTTGTTGTGGATCTGTTGTCTGGTTGTCCGCGTGTCCAGTTCTTTACTCGTAGAGAGAAGTTCCAGGCCCCGTAGATAATAAGAGCGGGAATAATCGAGTAAAAGGCTACCTTCGCTGCGGTAGGGATGTTGCCAAAGACTTCTCGGTGTATGGGGCTATCTCCCTTTTGATCAAAGATAGCTGCCGCAACTCCGGATAAGGCTGTGAAAACAGCAACCGCGATACCAAGACCGATGACCCAGTCTTGCGGCTTGAAACGCTTTGTTTTTTCCTGTGCTTCCATATCCCACTCTCAAAGATAGACGGTTCAGGGACACTTGTAGGACTTCTGAACGGTTAAATCTTACTTTTCATGACACATGTCACATTAAAAACAAGGTTGATTCTATTTGTTAACACTGCTGAAACAGATCTGAAATATTAACTAGCTAGTTTTTACTTCAAATAACCTAACAATGGAGGAATTGTGAAACGAAAATTACTACTCGGTTCCGGTGTAGCCGGAGCCAGTCTCTTACTTGCAGCTAGTCCAGCACTAGCTCAAGATGCAGACGACCCATCAGTTTATCTGCAAGCAGTGATGGATAACCTGTGGGTGTTTATTGCTGGAATTCTTGTCTTTTTCATGCAAGCCGGCTTTGCTTTAGTTGAGGCAGGACTTACTCGAAGCAAGAACGTAGCAAACATCATGGCGAAGAACATCGCTGATATGTGCATAGGTGTTCTTGCCTTTTATGCTGTCGGTTATGCGTTCGCGTATGGAGATGGCGGCGGATGGTTCATTGGAGGAAATTCTTACTTCCTATCAGGATCATCCTTGTTTGAAATCACTGATGGTTTGTCTGGGGCTACTGACTTCTTTTTCCAAGTCGTATTCGCAGCTACTGCCGTCACTATCGCATCAGGAGCTATGGCTGGACGGACGAAATTCTCCGCCTATCTACTGTTCGCAGCGCTCATGACAGCCTTCATCTACCCAGTGGTCGTCCACTGGACCTGGGGTGGAGGACTCATAGCTGAATATATCAACTGGGGAGATGCAGGAAGTTACTCTGACTTTGCTGGATCAGGAATCGTGCACCTAACAGGTGGTGTTGCAGCATTCATGGGTGCCAAAGCTCTCGGACCTCGAATCGGTAAATACGATGATGAAGGCAAACCACGGGCCATTCCAGGTCACAACATTGTGTTCACTGTGATAGGTGTCTTCATCCTTTGGCTTGGATGGTTTGGATTTAACCCCGGTTCAGAACTCGCTGCCGATGGGTATGTCATGTCAGTCGCAGTAAATACGTTAATAGCCGCCGCCGCTGGTGGGGCAGTATCAGCCGCAGTCGTTATGGCTAAAACGGGGAAACCTGATGTGGGTATGGTCGGAAACGGTGTTCTTGGTGGACTTGTTGGTATCACCGCAGGTTGTGGAGCCTTCAACACCTTTGGATCCCTCATAACAGGTGCAGTCGCAGGTGCGCTGGTCGTTTACTCTGTTCTTTACATAGAAAAGAAAGGCATTGATGATCCAGTCGGAGCCGTATCTGTCCACGGAACATGCGGTATCTGGGGCGTCCTAGCCATCGGACTTTTCTCCCGCTACGACGATGCATTCCTTGGTCGAGATGACGCAGGACTCTTCTACGGAGGTGGACTTGATCAACTAAGCGTCCAAGCTGTCATGGTCGTGATCATCGTCGCATGGACTGCTGTTACTGCAGGAATTGCGTTCAGTATTATCAAAAAGACAACAGGTCTCCGTGTTGCTCCAGAAGAAGAAATAGCTGGACTGGATGTCAGCGAGCACGGAAGTGCTGGATATCAAATGGAGTCCCAATCATAATAGATCCTCCTCTTTGTTCTTAAATAGGTTCCCCCCTCTCTAAAGAACAAAGGGTTGTTTAGCGGGAGCTACCCTTAATGGCGGGTAGCTCCCGCTTTTTCATGCCCAAACACCAAATAAATAATCTCCACTTTTGGGAATAAATACACAAAAAAACTTGTTCAAGCTTCTGATACACAAAAAAGCACAAAAAGTACCGAACAGGAGAACATAATGGCGAAGGCCGTCGGAATAGATCTAGGAACAACAAACTCAGTAGTGGCTGTCCTCGAAGGTGGAGAGCCAACAGTAATAGCTAACGCAGAGGGAGGCAGAACAACACCCTCGGTCGTCGCATTCGCAAAAGATGGCGAAGTACTCGTCGGAGAAGTCGCTAAACGCCAGGCGATAACGAACCCAGACAGAACGATCAGGTCAGTAAAAAGAGAAATGGGAACAAACTGGTCCATTGATATTGATGGGAAAGACTATAACGCACAAGAAGTCTCAGCCCGAACATTGATGAAACTCAAGCGGGACGCAGAGGCCTACCTAGGCGACACTGTCACTGAAGCAGTTATTACAGTCCCAGCATACTTTGATGACGCTCAACGAACAGCAACCCAAGAAGCAGGAAAAGTCGCAGGACTTGAAGTGCTACGCATCATAAATGAACCCACTGCAGCGGCTCTAGCCTATGGGTTAGAAAAAGGAGACGATGACCAAACAATTCTCGTATTCGACCTCGGTGGTGGAACGTTTGACGTATCAGTTCTAGAAATCGGAGATGGTGTCTTTGAAGTAAAGTCAACAAGCGGAGACACCAGCCTCGGTGGAGATGACTGGGATGAAAGAGTCATAACCTGGCTTGTGGAATCTTTCACCAATGACCACGGTGTCGATCTATCCAAGGACAACATGGCGATGCAACGACTCAAAGAAGCTGCAGAGAAAGCAAAAATAGAACTATCCTCCAGCCAAAGCACACAAATTAACCTTCCATTCGTTACCGCTACTGATGCAGGTCCATTGCACATGGACTATGCACTGTCACGCTCAAAGTTCCAAGAACTTACATCAGATCTACTTGAGCGATGTAGAAAACCATTTGAGCAAGCAATTAAAGACGCCGGCCTCTCCATGAGTGAGATCGAACACGTGATTCTAGTTGGGGGATCAACACGTATGCCGGCTGTGACCGAACTTGTTCAGACTATGACAGGCAAAGAGCCAAACAAAAGCGTTAATCCAGACGAAGTTGTTGCCGTAGGAGCAGCAGTCCAAGCCGGAGTTCTTAGAGGAGAAGTCAAAGATATTCTGCTGCTGGATGTAACACCGCTATCACTTGGTATTGAAACCAAAGGTGGCGTTATGACGAAAATGATTGAACGTAATACCACAATCCCAACTCGACGCACAGAGGTTTACACCACCGCCGAAGACAATCAACCATCGGTAGAAATTCATGTGCTACAGGGTGAGCGTGAAATGTCACAATTCAATAAAACGCTTGGGAAATTTCAACTCGTTGATATTCCACCAGCTCCTCGAGGAGTACCGCAAATTGAAGTCACGTTTGATATTGACGCAAACGGAATTGTACACGTATCTGCCAAAGACAGAGCGACTGGTAAGGAACAATCCATCACCATCACCGGACAATCCTCACTTGATCAAGACAAAATTGATCAAATGATCGCTGATGCTGAGGCACACGCAAACGAAGACCGTGAAAGAAAAGAAGAGGCTGAAACACGCAACACAGCTGACTCAATGATCTACCAAACAGAAAAAATGATAAATGATAATGCTGATAAGTTAGGTGAAGAAGAAAAAACCGACATTGAAGAGAAAATTGCCACACTTAAAACCTCACTTGAAAGCGATGCAATGGATCTCGAATCTGTAAAAAATGCGATGGAAGAACTGACCATCGCCAGCCAAGGTTTCGCGCAACGTCTTTATGAAACAGCAAGCCAGGAAGCGGAAGCACAAGAAGATGAATCCGAAGACATCATTGACGCTGAAATCATTGATGAGGATGAATAATTATGGACGATCAGGNATCGCCTAATCCAGATGAACAAANTGAAACTCCTCANGAAGAATCTGACNTTCAGATCGATGAAGAAATACTAACTGANAGTGACGATTCNGAGGTTATTGCCCTAGCTGANCAAAACGCAGCGCTATTGTCAGANCTTCAGCGTATNCAAGCNGATTTTGANAANTTCCGTCGCCAAAATGCCAAACGNCAAGCNGATTTAGTCGAACAAGCTGGGAGCACNTTAGCGGAAAAGCTCCTTCCTGTCTTNGACGCCTGCGANGCAGGAATCCAACAAGGNCTNGAAGANGTGATCCCCATCAGAAATACACTCATTGAGACNCTACAAGCTGAAGGTCTTGAAGTAGTTGCACATCCCGGTGTTGAATTTGACCCTGAACGCCANGANGCAATCATGCACGAAGCTAAAGATGAGTTAGAAACCACGACAGTNGATGAAATNATGCGCTCAGGTTATTTATGGAAGGGGCGAACCATNCGGCCAGCGATGGTTCGAACAATAGGTCCCGCCTAAATTCGTTATCAGAGAGGGGGAACTCTATGGAAGTAAAACGTGAATGGTTTGAAAAAGACTATTANGCAGTCCTCGGAGTCTCACCTGACGCTACTGAAAAACACATTCAAAAAGCGTATAGAAAACTNGCNAGAGACCTCCATCCGGATCAAAACCCTGGAGATACCAAAGCTGAAGAACGATTCAAAGACGTGTCNGCCGCTTACGATGTGATCGGNGACCCNGCTACACGCTCAAAATATGATGAAGCACGGAGAATGGGACCTGGAATGGGTGGATTTTCTTCTGACTTCGGAGGGCANACTGGTGACATCTCAGACCTCATCAATAGCATGTTTGGAGGTGGCTTCAGCCAATCAAGATCGCCACGGCCCCAACGTGGACCCAGCCATGAAGCNCAACTGAGACTNAGCTTCGATGAAGCGATAACAGGTATCGAAACTTCGNTNACTTCNGGAACCGGNTCAGGAAAATCAAAAGCAGTGAAAATACGNATACCTGCCGGNGTAGAGGATGGAACACGACTTCGACTGAAAGGAAAAGGTGGACAAGGAACAGATGGTGGNCCAAANGGTGACTTAATCGTNATCATTCGCGTNTCACANCACGAAATATTCGAACGCGAAGGAAAAAATCTCTTAGTAGACATGCCAGTTTTGTTCACAGATGCCGCNCTTGGNATAGATATTGACGTNCCTACNTACCCTGACGGGGTAAANAAACTTCGACTNCCAGCNGGAACACAAACCGGAAGTACCTTCAGAGTTAAAGGTGCCGGCATCTCAGATGGAGAATCCAATGGCGATCTTCTNGTAACGATAAATNTCACTGTNCCTACAAACCTGAGNGANTCACAGCGCAATGCATTAGAAAATCTTGCAGAACTCTTTACACAAGACACCNCAGACACCTAACGTCTNTTCTAACCAACAAGACAGANAGGTAGATAGCAATAGCNTGATACCGAGAGGGCATGCNTNCNGGTGGCTGCTATCATGCACCGGACAAGAATAGGTAAGGACTTCTCCAATAACATGAACGAAGCATTGCTTGAAGTAAAAGACTTANCNATGCNATTCGGCGGTGTCANGGCGTTGCANGAACTCAGCTTTGCTGTCAAAAAAAATGAAATATGNGGCTTGATCGGACCTAATGGNGCTGGAAAAACTACNCTATTCAANGTCATNAGTAGAATCTANGACCCCACTACCGGGTCAATTAATTTCCAAAATGAGACNCTTCTCAATAAGGCNTCGTATCAGATCGCTCANATGGGTATTGCTCGAACCTTCCAAAATTTAGCGTTATGGCCAAAAATGACAGTTCTTGAGAACGTAATGNCGGGAGCACATGTCCATGGAAAACAAAANTTCTTTTCAGCAATGCTNCGAATAGGTTTAGCTANAGAGGAGCTAAAACTNCGACAAAACGCTCTCACAATTCTTGANAGCCTNGATCTATCGCAACACGCCAACAAAGCCTGTGGCGGTCTTCCTTTCGGCACNATGAANCGAATTGAACTTGCACGTGCCCTTATAAATAAACCTGAGCTATTGCTTCTTGATGAACCTGCNACNGGATTAAACCAATCCGAAGTCAATGAATTGTCGTCGCTNATAAAAACTGTGNGGAATGAATACGGATTAACGATNCTTCTCGTTGAACACCACATGGGTATGGTGATGGGTATNTCCGACCGAGTNGTCGTCCTTGACTTTGGATCCAAAATAGCNGAAGGAACACCNNAAGAAATCCAACAAAACCCANTAGTAATAAACGCGTACTTAGGAGTNTCAAATGNCTGATGTNCTCCTNAAAGCNGAAANTCTCACAGCATCGTACGGGCAAATAGAGGTACTCCACGGAATAANNTTTGAANTCTTCGACAATGANATTGCTGTAATATTAGGGGCNAACGGNGCAGGGAAAACNACAACTATTCGTGCTTTATCAGGAATGGTTGAAACNACTGGAANCATAACTTTCAAAAGAGAAGATATTAGCCAACTCGAATCTGACGCNATTGTCCGAAANGGCGTAGCTCATGTCCCNCAGGGAAGAGGAACATTTCCTGAACTAACAGTTGAAGATAACTTGCGAGTTGGGGCTTTCATCAGATCNGACAACGAAGTNCAAAATGACATACAGAATTGNTACGACACCTANCCTGTATTGTTTGANCGACGTACTCAAACTGCTGGTTCACTCTCNGGAGGAGAACAACAGATGCTNGCNGTGTCACGTGCATTGATGTCCCGACCNNAANTACTTCTGCTTGACGAACCATCACTTGGTTTAGC
The DNA here is from genome assembly GCA_002712415.1 of Actinomycetota bacterium. Classification (GTDB taxonomy): domain Bacteria; phylum Actinomycetota; class Acidimicrobiia; order Acidimicrobiales; family UBA8592; genus UBA8592. The sequence goes on from PATO01000033.1 coordinate 11,951, forward strand.
CCCCCAAATTGTTGAAGCTCTTTTTGAACGATTCCTGATCATGAATAAAGACCATGGAACAACCATGCTCATCGTNGAACAAAATGCNCAATTAGCTCTAGGCATGGCCGACAGAGGATACGTACTTGANGCAGGCGAAATAGTCNTAGAAGGCNCAGCCGAAAGTCTNATAAACGATGAGGCCATCATACGAGCGTACTTAGGGGGCTANATGGANTTATTCCTTCAACGACTCTTCGATGGTTTAACAAACGGATCCGCATATGCNCTCATTGCNGTNGCNCTAGTTTTAATCTTTAAGGCAACAACTCTNGTCAACTTTGCACAAGGNGANCAAGCAATGTTGGGTGCTTTCATCGTTCTACAACTATGGAATTGGGGAGTACCGATGTGGNTCGCTGTNCTNGNNGGCATGCTCATTTCCGGAATCCTNGCNGCNGGCCTTGAACGNACATTCATTCGCCGTTTTGATCCAGCTGATCATCTTCCCTTAGTCATAATTACATTGGGCCTTTTTCTGGTTTTGAATGCTGTNGCCGCTATTGTCTGGCGTTACGACCCACTTGCCTTTCCTCAACTTTTCCCTCACGGGAGCGCNATAACAATNGGTAATGCCAGGCTNAGNTGGTATTCAATTTTCGCTTTTGGAAGTTGTATTCTTGTCCTCTTGNTATTGCANGTNCTTCTCAACCGNACAAAAATAGGTCTCTCGTTCCGAGCAGTNTCATCAAACCTNGANTCAAGTAGNTTATGCGGCATAAAAGTCGGNCCAACCTTACAATTCGGGTGGGCATTGGCNGCTGCAGCTGGAACCTTCGGAGCTTCAATTTATGCAGCTAACCCTGTCTTACAAATAGAGCCATCCATCATGCTACGAGCACTCATTTTCTCCATAACAGCAGCAGCTCTCGGAGGACTTGACAACCTGTGGGGCGCACTTCTTGGAGGGCTAACTATCGGCTTCATCCAGAGTGTTCTCGTGCAATATATCCCATTCATACCAAACGAAATGACGTTAACCGCAACTGTTGTGGTTCTATTAATAGTCCTCACTCTTCGACCATCAGGTTTTCTGGGAACGAAAACTGTAGAGAGGGTCTAAAGCATGGCGTCAAGATTCACCTTCACGAAGGGAACACCACAATACCGGAATTACAAAACCATAGTTTGGGCACTTATTATTGCTATCTTTCTGTTGATTGGCTTTGCCTTCGTCGATGTCGGTTCTATCAGTATCGGATCAAATAAATATAATTTGTCATTAATCCGCCTCAATAAAGCCATCGCATATGGAGTAGCCATCCTTGGTCTACAAGTAGTCATCGGGTACACAGGACAAATTGCTCTTGGGCAGAGTTTCTTTTTCGGGATGGGTGCCTACATCGCAGCATGGTTGGTTGCAGATCATTCCTGGCCATTTCTCCTTACGCTTCTTGTAGTCGTTCCAACGTGTTTTCTTGTAGGAATGTTGTGTGGCTTGCCAGCACTTCGTATCAAAGGGCTATATTTAGCGTTGCTAACTTTTGGGCTTGCAGCTCTGTTCCCGACCCTTGTAAAACTTGACAGCCTATACGAATACACAGGTGGAGCCAATGGCAAACTCACAGGCTATAAGTTTAAAGCCCCTTCTTGGTTACCTCTTGATGAAATCGCTCAGGGACTTCAAGCCATCCCGCTTCTAGGTTCTTTCTTTGGAGACGGCCCACTATCAAATCGCGAAGAATCTCGTCTATGGAAATATATTCTGTTCGCCATTGTCGCTGGGATTTGCTTCTGGCTGATCAGGAACCTTATCAAAAGCCGTCCAGGTAGAGCCATGCGAGCAGTCCGTGACAATGAGACAAGCGCCGCTGTGTCCGGAATTAATTTAGCGGCGACGAAAACTATTTCGTTTGGTATCGCCTCAGCTNTAGGAGGTATCGGAGGGGCTATTTATGTCGCAGAAGTGGGGATAGCTTCACCAGATGATTTCAGCTCTCTTGTAGCCATATATTTAATCGTTGGTTTAGTTGTNGGCGGAGTAGGAACGCTAGAGGGTGCAATTGTAGGTGGGCTCGTTTACGCACTCGTTCCTGACTGGGCATCATCAACACAATCCATTGCTTTTGTCCCGGAGCGCTGGCTCCAAGGACCAACAGGTTCCCTTATTCTGGGGATTATGCTGATTTTGCTCACTCTCTTTATGCCAGGAGGTATCGTAAACGCTTTCAAAAGAGGGACANCNAAAGTAATACAAATAAAAGACCCNAGTCGCCTTAAGACGAAATGAAGTTTGCACAACCAACTAAAAAAAGATAAATTTCAATACAAATTAAGNGGTAATCATGAAAATTCTACTGGTCAAATTACTTTCTGCAATAAGCATTTTTGCGCTTATTGCAACAGCGTGCGGTGAAGACGGCAATGATGCNGCAGGCGAGCAAACAGNTGGACAAGTAACTATCGCAGAAGGTACAGTTCTAGATCTGGACAACTGCCCAGACGACTGGGACCCCTCAGAAGGAGTCACCGATAGCCAAATAAGACTCGGCACGTCACTTCCTCAATCTGGGCAACTCGCAGCATTTGGAACTNTAGCAACTGGCATGCAGTACTACTTTGATTACGTCAATGCCACAAAACCGATTAATGGAAAAGAAATCATCCTCATAGCGAAAGACGACGCATATGAAGCTGGACGAACGGTTGCAAATGTCGAAGAGATGTTGGACACAGATAACGTACTCGGCTTTGTCGGAGTTATCGGTACTCCAAACAACTTTGCNATAAGGCCCATAACAGATGAAGCATGTGTTCCTCAATTACTTAATCTTTCAGGGTTCCCATTTTGGGGTGATCCAGCAAACTACCCGTGGACAGTCGGGAACATTNTGAACTACATCACGGAAACAAACATATGGTGTGAAGCTATAGTTGAAGAATTTGGAGAGGGAGCTAGAGTAGCAGGCCTCTTTGCTAATAATGATTTCGGAAAAACCTATCAACAAACCCTAAAAGGATGTTCGGGTATAGACCTCATAGCTGAAGAGCTTCATGACCCTGCAGCCCCAGATGTGACCAACGAGATGACCACATTGGCATCCTCTGGAGCACAGGTTTTTGTNGCTGGAACAACAGGCGCATTTTGCCCACAAAGTGTAGGAGTAATGGCAGCGACACCATGGAGACCGCGCTTCTACATGTCCTACACATGCAACAATCTTCCAGCATTTTTCACTCCAGTAAAGGATGCAGCGGTATTACTCCAATCGGAAGGAGCTGGAGTAAGAATGGCAAANTATAGCAAAGTNTGTGGAGATCCTCAGTTTGATGATGATCCAGCGATCCTTCTCACAAAACAGGTTCTCGACGAATACAGCAACGTGACATGCGCGGACGGTTCTTATTCTGGCGGCGTATTTTTTGCACANATCATGGAAGATATACTTCGAGCAGCCTCAGAACTACCCGGAGGAATAAATCGTATCAACGTTATGAAGGCNACTTGGAACCTCGATACCAGTAACGGAAATAACTTTGTTCCAACACTTCGTCTCGATGGCGTAAATGACGCCTACTTAACAGAAGGCGCTCAACTCCAAGAAGTACAAGTGATCAACGATCAGTTAACATTCACACCCGTGAGCGAAATCTTTGACTATGAAGGGCAAGGAGGATCATTCGGGGNATAACACTCNNATGACTTCNNNAANAGGAATTCNTCTNCAGAGTTATACATCTCCGCTTACCTATGATCTATTGTTAATAGGTAAGCGGAGTTAACCAAAGGAGACCGCCTGTGCCATCGACCGTAGTCGTGGGTACCCAATGGGGCGATGAAGGCAAAGGGAAATTCACAGACCTTTTTGCCAAAGAGATGCAAATGGTTGTCCGCTACCAAGGCGGCCATAATGCTGGTCACACTTTGGTCGTNAATGGTGAAACAACAGCACTCCAACTCATACCCAGCGGCGTACTCTATGACCACATCACACCAGTCATAGGAAACGGAGTTGTCGTAGATCTAGGAGTNCTGATAAAAGAAATCGACATGCTCGAAGCCAAAGGCGTGAGTTGTGACCGTCTTAAACTAAGCGGTAACGCCCATCTCATTTTTCCTTANCATCAAGAACTTGACGTCGTGTTCGAAAGACACTTAGGTGCGAACAAATTAGGCACAACAAAACGTGGAATAGGTCCNGCGTATGCNGATAAAGCTTTCAGAGTCGGGATNAGAGTCCAAGACCTCTTGGATCAAGAAATCTTCCAAGAAAAGCTTCGTGTTTCACTCAATGAGAAAGGGCCACTTCTCGCCAAGGTCTACAACAGGTTAGCTCCTGAGGTCGAAAANCTTTCTCAAGTATTTCTCGAAGAGTACCTTCCGCGAGTCCGACCCTATATCGCTGACACCACTGACATAATCCATACAGCGCTCGAATCAGGCGAACACGTGTTATTTGAAGGAGCGCAAGCAACGTTCTTAGACCTTGACCATGGAACATACCCATTCGTAACCTCATCAAANCCCACAGCGGGAGGGGCTTGCGCCGGTGCNGGCGTGGGTCCAAGACACCTAGAGCGAATAGTAGGGATAGCAAAGGCCTACACCACTCGAGTGGGTTCAGGTCCTTTCCCAGCAGAACTATTTGATGAAATCGCAGACCATTTCGTTAATGTAGGACACGAATACGGAACCAACACAGGACGAAGAAGACGGACTGGNTGGTTTGATGCAGTCATGCTCCGACATGCTGTACGACTTAATTCACTTACTGAGATTGCGNTGACAAAATTGGATGTCATGGATGAACTNGAGACGGTAAAAATCTGTGTTGCCTACGANATTGANGGTGAACGTGTAGAAAAGATGCCATATCATCAATCAGACTTTCACAAAGCAACACCAATTTATGAGGAACTTCCAGGATGGAAAACTGACATATCTGGCATTACCAACCCAAGTGACCTACCAAAAGCAGCGCAAGATTACATACAAGCCTTGGAGCACCAATGCGGAATCCCAATTTCACTAATAGGTGTAGGACCAGGGCGAAAGCAATACGTCAACTGGCAATCGTGAAAGACACAAGAACACCTTCAGTCAAAAATCAGCCAAAACATAACTACTGGACAACAAATATATGAAAAGTGTCGTTGTCGGGTCTGGTGGAAGAGAACACGCATTAGCTCATGTGCTCGGACGAGATAGTGACGTAACGGTAACTCCTGGCAATCCCGGAATTCCGAACTCTACAACCCAATCACCACTCAATATTGATGCAGATCTATTTGTTATTGGCCCTGAAGCCCCTCTCGTAGATGGACTAGCCGACCAGCTTCGCGCACAAGGAAAGACTGTATTCGGCCCGGGAGTTGATGGAGCTCAACTTGAAGGCTCGAAAGCCTGGATGAAAGACCTACTCGTTGAGGCAAACGTGCCAACCGCCAAACATGGAACATTCACCAACGAAGACGAAGCAATAGCATTCCTTTCAGACATGCCACTTCCATACGTAATTAAAACTGACGGATTAGCCGCAGGCAAAGGAGTTATCGTCACAGAATCAGTTAACGAAGCAAAAGACGCTATCAAAAACTACCTTTCAGGAGATGCCTTTGGAGATGCAGGAAAAACAGTAGTGATAGAGGAAGGACTCATAGGAAACGAAATATCAATACTAGCTATCTGTGATGGAACCAAAGCAGTGCCACTTGCACCCGCACAAGACTACAAACGTTTACTTAACGATGATGAGGGCCCAAACACGGGAGGCATGGGAGCATATTCCCCCATTCCTTCCGTCTCAGAAGATTTCGTAACACAAATAATGGAAGAGGCAGTACAACCAACTCTCCAAACGCTCATCACCAGAGGAATTGATTACCGAGGCGTCTTATACGCAGGCATCATGAACACTGCCTCCGGACCAAAAATTCTTGAATACAATGTTCGTTTCGGAGACCCCGAAGCACAAGTTGTCCTCCCAAGGATGAAATCAAGCCTCTTCAAGCTTCTACAAGAGGCAGCGCAAGGNAANATAGAACATTCCCCCGATTTNATTGACGACGTAATGGTAACTGTTGTATGCGCATCGGAAGGCTACCCCGAANCGCCACAAACAGGGAAAGTAATCCAAGGCCTTGACGATGCCTGTAACCAANCAGGAGTTGAAGGAGTATTCTGCGCCGGCGTAAAACTAAANGATAGGNAACAACTGATCACCTCAGGCGGAAGAGTGATCACNGTAACAGGGAAAGGTGCAACACATGAACAAGCCCGCACCAATGCCTACCGAAGCGCAGATCTCATAACGTGGGAAGGCATGTATAAACGGTCAGACATCGCTAAGGATATCAATTGAAAAATCTATGATAGNAGAAAGCACTATGGCTACATTCATCACTGAGAGGAGTATTAGATGAAAGTCGGAATATTAATGGGNTCAACATCTGACGAATCTAAAATGAGCAAAGCAAAAGAAACGCTTGAAGAATTCGGTATTGAATATGAATGGAAAGTNCTTTCGGCCCACAGAAATCCTGACAAAGTCGTAAACCTAGTCTCAACAGCACGAGAGAATGGTTTCGTTGCNTTNATATGTGGTGCTGGAATGGCAGCACATCTCGCTGGTGTAGTCGCTGCACACACAACGCTACCTGTTGTNGGAGTGCCACTCTCAGGAGGAGCGCTCAATGGTCAAGATGCCCTTTATGCAACTGTACAAATGCCTAAAGGAGTTCCTGTCGCAACAGTAGCGATAGATGGATCACAGAATGCAGCCCTCCTTGTTCTTCAAATGATTGGAATCACCAACACAGACATCGCAGAAAAACTTCGAATCTATAAAGAGGAAATGGCGAATAGATGAAAATACCGAACGTACTAGCGGAACGGTACGCAAGTGACCGGATTATCGAAATCTGGTCACCAGAAAACAAAATTCTCCTTGAACGGGAACTTTGGATTGCTGTTCTGCAAGCGCAACGAGAAAATGGCGCTGATGTACCGGAAGAAGCCATAGCGGCATATCAACGAACGAAAAATGATATTGATCTTGAATCAATTCTCGAGAGAGAAAAGATCGTCAAGCATGATGTGAAGGCCCGTATCGAAGAATTCTGCGANANAGCAGGATATGAACACATACATAAAGGGATGACGTCACGAGACCTAACAGAAAATATTGAACAACTGCAGGTACTCGAAAGCCTCCAACACATTCAGATGCTCACAGTGGCGACTCTTTCTCGGTTAACAGATCTAGCGCAACAATACGCAGCGCTACCACTGACTGGTCGAACCCATAATGTACCTGCACAAATAACAACGATNGGGAAACGATTTGCCAATATCGCCGAGGAAATGATCTTAGCGTTCACGANACTTGAGCAAATTTCTGAAACCTATCCAATGAGAGGACTGAAAGGCCCTGTAGGGACACAACAAGACCTCCTTGACTTACTCGNCGACCAAANCAANGTCGAAGAATTCGAACAAAGCATCGCCAAACATCTTGGATTTAACCACACCATGCGAAGCGTTGGACAGGTCTATCCACGATCTATAGATTTCAGCGTTATCAGNACATTGGTTCAACTCTCAAGCGGACCGGCAAACTTAGCTAAAACCCTTCGCTTNATGGCTGGACATGACTTAGTCACTGAAGGATTCCAAGAAGGGCAAGTAGGTTCCTCAGCGATGCCACACAAAATGAACATGAGATCATGCGAACGTATTGGCGGTATGACTGTCGTGTTGAAAGGGTACCTTTCAATGGTCACCGATCTCACCGGAGACCAGTGGAATGAAGGAGATGTAAGTTGCTCAGTCGTTAGACGAGTTGCACTACCAGACTCTTTCTTTGTAATAGATGGACTCATGCAAACATTCATCACTGTTCTAGATGACTTTGGGCTCTATCCACAGGTCATCGAAAGAGAACTAAACCATTACCTTCCCTTTCTCAGCACAACAAAAATACTGTCCGCAGCACTCAATAAAGGCATGGGAAGGGAAGAAGCCCATGAGATCATCAAAGAACACGCCGTCGCCTCTGCGTTAGCCCTACGGAACACAGATGTCGGCGACAATATGCTTCTCCACGATTTAGGCAAAGACGATCGATTCCCCTTAACAGAAAAAGAACTACTTCAGGCCATAAGCGAAATCGGAACTGGATTAGTTCAACATCAAATTAATGCCGTAACCGCAGACGTTGAGGCATTAAAAGAACGCTATCACGAAGCAGAAAACTATATCCCCCAACCAATACTTTAAGAGGTATCAATGACAAGAGAACCGGCTTACAAATTAGACCTTCCACACGTATATTCAGGAAAGGTCCGAGATATTTACGATGCTGGAAACAACCAATATTTGATGGTTACCAGCGACCGCATATCAGCCTTCGACGTGGTAATGAACCAACCAGTCCCAGATAAAGGACGAGTGTTAATGGCGATGTCAGCATTTTGGTTCGAACACTTTTCAACGTCAATGAAATCCCACCTCATTTCAACAGATTTATCTGATTTTCCATCGAGTGCCCAAGTACCCGAAATTGCAGGAAGATCAATGCTTGTCAAAAAAGTAGAAATGCTTCCAATTGAATGCATCGTTCGCGGATACATCACAGGATCGGCATGGAAAGAGTACAAAGCTAATGGAACAATGCACGGAACTTCTTTACCTACCAATCTTCAAGAATCCGAAAAGTTACCTGAACCCGTATTCACACCATCAACGAAAGCCGAAGACGGACTGCACGATGAAAACATTTCATTCACCCAAGCTGCAGACATTGTTGGTCTTGAAATAGCGGAATTAGCAAAACAAAAATCGCTGGAACTCTATTCACAAGGGGCCGAATATGCGTTAGAACGAGGAATCATCATTGCCGACACAAAATTTGAAATGGGATTCGTTGACGGNGAACTCGTTATCGCAGATGAGGTTCTGACACCCGATTCATCACGATTCTGGGCAAAAGACGAATGGAAGCCAGGCACAACTCCACCTTCATTTGATAAACAACCTGTTCGCGACTTCCTCGATGGCCTTGACTGGGATAAATCTCCACCTCCCCCTGAACTACCCAACGAAGTAATTACAGCAAGCTCAAAGCGCTACCGCGAAGGCTACGAAAAAATAAGCGGAAAAAACTTGGATGACTGGCCTAGTTAACACCTAGATTCTCCGTAACTTTGATGCATGAACTGGACAGTTATACCGGTTTAGGTTTTATGATGGATACCTATGGGGAATAAAGAGGCAATACAGCCAGGTGAAGCACGCCAAGAAGGCCCATCATTACGAGATGAACTCCTTGCCGACCCGACACCTCCCCCCAAAGCCTTACTGGAAGAGTCATATGAATTCCTTGGAGATAACGACCTACCATATGAAAACTACATAAGTCCCGAAATCGCAGTATCTGAATATGAAAAGTTGTGGTCAAAAGTCTGGCAGTGGGCATGTCATGTCGACCATATTCCTGAACCGGGCGACTATTTCGTATACGACTTAGGGCACCTCTCTTCGTTGATTGTTCGCACGACTGATGGAAGTATCAAAGCGTATTACAACGCATGTATGCACCGTGGAACGCAACTCAAACAACCAGGAACATGTGGCTTTAGCAAGGAGCTTCGCTGTCCCTTCCACGGGTGGACGTGGTCGCTGGAGGGAACCCTCGTTGACCTTCCGGGAGCCTGGGACTTCCCCCACGTCACACAAGAATCTCACCAATTACCAGAAATGAAGGTATCAATCTGGGAAGGCTTTGTCTTCGTTAACTTTGATCAAGAAGCGCAACCACTCGAAGAGTATCTTGGAGTCCTTCCAGAGCATTGGAAAGATTGGCAACTAGGTGATCGATATATTGAAACGCATATACGAAAGCACTTACCATGCAACTGGAAAGCCGGCGCAGAGGCATTCATNGAGGCCTACCATGTCCGNGAAACACATTCGACCGGAAACTTAGGAGATGAAGTAACCACACAATACGATGTCTTCGGAGATAATGTGTCACGGTTTATTCACACACGGGGACTTAATAGTCCCTTGCGAGAAAATCCAAGAACAGAAGATGAATTACTCGCCCACCTNAGCGGAAGAATGTTTGGCGACGGAGACTTCAACCTNCCGGAGGGAGTCAGAGCACGTGACTACTATGCAAAANTTGTTCAAGAACAAATGGGAGAAAAGTATGGCCATGACTTCACGCACCTCAGCGAATCATTGACCCTTGACTCTATNGAATACTTCCTNTTCCCAAATGCCTTTTTCTTCCCTGGNCTTTCACTACCAATGGTGTACNGATTTAGACCAGACCCNGAAAGCCCTGATTATTGCTACTTTGACCTGATCTTCATGCGGCCACGNCCAAGNGATGGTAAAGCTCCCGACCCACCNGAAGTTACCANCTTAGATATCAACGAAAGTTACTCAACNGTTGAAGGTGTTGGCCCACTCGGAAAAATTTACGACCAAGATACCGCAAATCTTGCAGCNCAAACTAGAGGATTNAAAGCAAGNCATAAGCGNGGACAAACCCTAGGAAATTATCAGGAAATACGNGTNCGTCATTTACAAAAGCGGGTCCTCGACTTTCTTAATGCGTGACCAATAAACTCCTACAAAGATACTCATATTGCGCCTCTGCTTGTGGCAACATTAAAGCGTGGAGTTNGAAGCGACCGTTGAAGTACAACTNAAAGAGGGCATAGCCGANCCACAGGGATCAACCATAGAGAACGCCACTCCCAAACTAGGCTTCNATGGAATTGAGAATGTGCGGGTAGGAAAGAGCATACGCTTNACCATCACAGCTGACGANGAAACTCAAGCAAAAGAAACGATTCANGAGCTCTGTGAAAAGTTTCTAACTAACCCAGTCATNGAAAACGCAATTATTCATCTCCAAGGAGCAGAGTGAACCCAACTATAGGNGTCATTGTCTTCCCNGGCTCTAATTGCGAACANGACGCGTTAGAAGCAGTGGCGAGTCTCGGCGCAAATAGNAAACTGTTATGGCATGACTCTTCTGATCTGGGNGATGTNGATGGAGTAATCATTCCAGGAGGTTTTGCTCACGGAGACTATCTCCGACCTGGAGCAATCGCACGATTTTCGCCTGCTATGGAATCCGTTATTTCTTTCGCCCGTACCGGCCGNCCTGTATTAGGAATCTGCAACGGATTNCAAATCTTAACTGAGGCAGGTTTANTGCCCGGAGCGCTCCAAAANAATAGTGGATTAAAGTTTCTCTGNAAANCGGTCAAACTCAACGTGCAAACAACGAATTCTGCTTTGACCTCACAAACNNCAAAAGGCGANTCATTAANTATTCCAATCAATCATTTTGAAGGTAATTACACCTGTAACGAAGAAACATTAAAAGAACTTCATGCTGAAGACCGAATCTTACTTACTTATGAGANCAANCCCAATGGTTCAATAGGAGATATCGCAGGAATTTGTAANGCNNAACGAAACGTTGTGGGATTGATGCCTCACCCAGAACGTGCTTGTCATCCACTTCTNGGAAGCACAGACGGACAGCCACTACTCCATAGTTTCATTGAAAGCTCACGATCATGAGTGAACCTGTACATCGNACNCTCGGCTTAACCGATGACGAATTTCACAAGATCATTGAAATACTCGGGCGCGAACCAAATCATCTTGAACTCGCCATGTACTCGGTCATGTGGAGTGAACATTGTTCATACAAATCATCACGCATACACCTAAAAAGGCTTCCAACTGAAGGTGATCATGTTCTTGTTGGCCCAGGTGAGAATGCAGGCGTCATTGATGTTGGAGATGACATAGCCATTGCAATTCGGATAGAGAGCCACAACCATCCNAGCTATATCGAACCATATCAAGGCGCAGCAACAGGCGTTGGGGGAATCATCAGAGATATTTTCACTATGGGCGCGAGACCCATAGCAATAATGGATCCGTTACGATTCGGCCCTATAAATGACGCACGAAGCAGATGGGTAGCAGAAGGCGTCGTTAGCGGTATATCTGGTTACGGNAATTCTGTCGGAGTNCCAAACATCGGCGGAGAAACTGTTTTTGACGAAACCTATATCGGTAATCCACTTGTCAATGTTCTTTGCCTTGGCATTCTTCCAAAAGACAGGCTTGTGCTCGGCCAAGCATCTGGAGTAGGGAATTTAGCGGTTCTGCTTGGCGCCACAACGGGTCGGGATGGCATCGGAGGAGTAAGTGTCCTCGCCTCTGCAGGTTTTGGTGATGATGAAGAGGATGCTGAAAAGAGACCTAGCGTTCAGGTTGGCGACCCCTTTGAGGAAAAGCGCCTCATTGAATGTTGCCTAGAGTTACTTGACGCTGGACTCGTTGTAGGCATCCAAGACTTAGGTGGCGCTGGTCTTTCTTGTGCCGCGTCTGAAACTGCATCGCGCGGTGGAGTCGGGATGGATTTTGATGTAACAGCTGTTCCTCAACGAGAAACAGGTATGGAACCATTTGAAATCATGACGAGCGAATCGCAAGAGAGAATGTTAGCAATCGTCAATCCAGAAAATTTAGAAAAGGTATTACTCATCAGTGAAAAGTGGGAAATTCGATCATCAGTAGTTGGCAAAGTCACTGAAGGTGGACAACTCCGTATTCTGGACGGGTTAGACGGACCTGTTCTTGGTGAAGTACCTGCAATTTCTCTCCATGAAGACGCACCTCTTTATGAGCGACCTATGGCACCTCCTGTGGACCTTGCTACACGTCAAGAAGATATACCAGAAGGGCACTTACCGGAATCAAATGATGTATCCGAAGACCTTCTTTCACTCATGCAAAGTCAAGAATGGATTACATCACAATACGATTCGCAACTTTTTCTTAATACAGTCGCCGGACCAGGTTCAAATGCAGCAGTTCTGAGACTTAAGCACCCAGTCTCAGGAGAAGACACCGGCCGTGGACTTGCAGTCACAACAGATGGGAACCATCGATGGTGTGCTGTTGACCCTAAAATCGGAACAGCAATGACTGTTGCAGAATCCATGCTCAACCTTGCTTGCGTTGGCGCTGAGCCTAGAGCATTAGTGAATTGTTTGAATTTCGGTAATCCGGAAAATCCTAATGTTATGTGGCAACTTAGTGAAGCAGTTGACGGTATGGCAGAAGCCTGTTCGCAATTCAATATTCCTGTCGTTGGTGGAAATGTAAGTCTTTACAACGAAAGTCAAGGAAAGAACATTGACCCAACCCCAATCGTTGGGCTGATAGGAGTCATTAACAATCTTAAGACGCCACCTCCAGAAGTCACTTGGAATGAGGGCGATAGATTAATGGTCATCGGTCCTCCTGGTAAGGGTTTATCTGGAAGTGCCTGGGCTTTTGCGCGAAATGCAAGGAATGGGCAATTAAATAAAGTTGATTACGAAATACATGAGCGAGTCTGTCAGACCGTTCGAATGCTAGTTAATCAAGGACTTGTTACTGCAATTCATGATATTTCTAGCGGTGGTTTAGCAGTTGCTGTAGCTGAAATGGCAGTGCAATCCGGCGTTGGATGTTCACTTGCACGTGTCCCTGATATTGTGTCCATGTTTTCAGAGTCACCCTCACGAGTTGTAATTGCAGTAGATCCGGAACAAATGCAAAGTGTTGAGGAGATCATTCAAAATCAAGATATCCCGTGCGCACGTATAGGGCTCGCACATGGTGATAAGTTCACGATTAAGGGTTTGATAGATATTGAGCTATCAAAAATCCATGATCAGTGGGAAGGTTCCCTTCCACGAATATTTGAGAGTGGAACCACTCAAGGATAGTTCGCTACTTCTTTTCGATATCTATTTCCAAGCCAGCCAGCCCACGCAGTACATAACTGGACTCGTATTCAAAAGTATTGCCTTCAGTAAATGTGGGTAGTTTGAGCCGACGAACAAGTTCTTCAAAGGCTACTTTTCCTTCCAGTCGAGACAGTGGAGCCCCGATGCAGAAATGATGGCCTTTCCCAAAAGCAATATGCTCCTTGAGATTATCTCTTGTAGGGTCAAACGCTTCAGAATTACCGAACGTTGATTCATCTCGATTCGCTGCGCCGAACATTACCCAGATACGTGAACCTTTAGGAATCGACACGCCCTGAACTTCGGTATCTTTCGTCACGTTCCGAAATAAACCCTGATTAGGTGATGAGATTCGTAATCCTTCTTCAACTACACCGTGTATCAGACCCTCAGGATCAGCGTCTAGAGCATTCCACCATCTTGGTTCCTCGATAAGCGTTCGCATTGTTTCATCTAAAAACTTTGTTGTTGTCTCATTTCCGGCAACCATCAACTGATTAATAATGCTGTAAATTTCTGGAAAGTCCAATTTGCGCGTCTCTCCATCGTCTAGGTCAGGGTGGGCAAAATCAGCATGCGCTAGATCAGAAAGCACGTCATCTTGTGGGTGTTCTAATCTTTTCTCATATTCTGAGTACCAATAATTCTGGTCCTCCACCCGCACTGTGACAGCATGAACCCATTCCTCATGAGAAAGCTTATTGCCTATTGCCGCAGTGGCTGCATCAGACCAATTCTTGACTTTCCCTTCAACCTCCGGTGCCATATTCAATGCATAGTGAATCACGCGCACAGGAAATGAAACTGCGAAGTCGTTATGGAAATCAACCGTTCCTTTCTCAGGAAAAGCATCAATGAGTTCAGTCGCAAAAGTGCGAACTTTGTCCTCTAACGCAGCGATTCTTCTCGCCGAGAATGTCCGAGACACCAGCTTCCTATATGCAGTGTGATAAGGAGGGTCAATTGTCAGCATCGTCTCTTTGCGAGGCCAGCCTTGACTTTGTATTTCAGCTATGGCTTCCATTGTTTCAGGTGATGGTTTCGTTGTCGTATTTGACATTTGGGAAGAGAACGTTTGAGTATCACGGAGTATTTCATTCACAACGTCTAACCGCGAGGCAAAGAACATATTTGATTGTTCATGAAAGAAAAGCGGTCCATGGTCTTGTAACGCAGCATAATGATTGAACGGGCACTGTTGAACTTCCCGATCCATCGGATCGTACGTGCTTAGATCTATCTGATCAGAGGTTGTCATAATTTCATCTCCAATATTCCCCCTATGAAACGGTTAAANCTATCTCANCGCATGCATGCTTTATTCTATTGAACTGCCTCTTTTACTATATGCCAAACTGATAACGCACTATTCACAATTTGATCTTCTTCTATCANCGTACTCTGGTTCATAATCTGAAAGAATTCGTGTGTGGCACATGACGAAACCAGCTTCGATGATGACTCACCTCGCGAAGCGTGCGGCGTTGTAGGCATCTATGCACCGGGACAACCAGTAGCGCATTTGAACTANCTTAGTCTTTACGCATTGCAGCACCGNGGGCAAGAATCAGCAGGTATCGCAACAAGTGATGGCGAGNGAATAACTGTNGTCAAAGATATGGGGCTGGTATCTAATGTGTTTAACGANCGNACCTTAGCTGGGNTGGATGGTCATCTTGGAATAGGNCAGACGCGNTACAGCACAACAGGNTCAAGNTCTTGGCGNAACGCNCAACCTGTATACAGAGGGGAATTCCAAAGGGAATTTGCTTTGGGTCATAATGGAAACCTAACGAACACAGAAGAGCTTGCGCAGGAAGCTGGAATGCTGCCCGGCACTATTACGAGNGATAGTGANCTTGTAGCNGAACTCATCGCAAACCAAATCGGCCATGAATCGAACCACAATGCCTCTGATGGCNGAGAACTTGAACGAGGACTAGTCAAAATCCTTCCNAAGTTAGAAGGAGCNTTCTCATTTGTCTTAATGGATGAGGCGCATATTATCGGAGTTCGNGATCCCAATGGATTTCGGCCNTTGTGNCTNGGGAAATTAGACAATGGATGGGTNCTTGCATCNGAAACTCCAGCACTTGACATTATTGGCGCTCATTTCGTTCGTGAAATTGANCCTGGNGAGATGGTCATCATTAGCGCTACGGGTGTGCGTTCNATTCAACCTTTCCCAGTCGAACGGATAAATCCNACACTTTGCGTTTTCGAATTCGTCTATTTNGCTCGCCCTGACACCCAGCTCTANACGCAGAGCGTTCACCACGCCAGAGTTCGAATGGGACAATTTCTAGCGAAACAAGCACCNGTTGAAGCAGANGTCGTTATGGGAGTACCTGAATCAGGTATTCCTGCTGCCGAAGGCTATGCAAAAGAAATAAAAATTCCGTATGCCCAAGGACTAGTCAAGAATCGGTACATCGGGAGNACCTTTATTGCCCCCAATCAGGAACTNCGTTCGTTGGGTGTCAGAATGAAACTTAACCCGCTNAGAGATACGATTANCGGTAATCGACTCGTTGTTGTTGATGACTCAATTGTTCGTGGGACAACAACAAGGGCGATGGTAAAGATGTTACGAGAAGCAGGAGCAAAGGAGATACATATGCGTATTTCTTCACCCCCGTATCGCTGGCCATGCTTTTACGGAATGGATACAGGAACGAGGTCTGAACTTCTAGCAGCGAACCTCACAGTGCAAGAAATACAGGATTACCTTGATGTGGACTCTCTTGCCTATTTAACGCTAGACAACTTACTGGAAGCTACTGGGACTAACAATGCCGGATTTTGCTCTGCATGCTTAACCGGAGATTACCCAGTGGATGTCCCAGTAAACCTCACGAAGAAAATACTTGAAGAATCAATGCATAGACCAGAGAAACCTGCAGAGACCCAGCAAGAAGAGCTGTCTGGCGGGATTCAACAATCCTTTAGCGAGATCCATGAGTAATGAAACATATGAATCTGCTGGCGTCAACATCGCTGCCGGAGAAGAAGCAGTTGAACGCATTACCCCACTGATTGAAAAGACTTTACGACCTGAAGTGCTCACAAAAATAGGGGGGTTCGGAGGAGCTTTTGACATAACGCAAACAGGGAGGGCACATCCCGTTCTTGTGTCCTCAACGGATGGTGTAGGAACGAAGGCTCAGGTAGCCATGCTGGCAGAACAGTACGAGAGTATCGGGATTGACCTTGTTGCAATGTGTGTTGATGATCTTGTCTGCGTGGGCGCCGAACCACTTTTTTTTCTTGACTATATTTCAGTCGGGACACTCGTCCCTGATCAAGTTGAACTTCTTGTAAAAGGCATTAGTGATGGGTGTGAGCAAGCTGGGTGTGCTCTCATAGGTGGTGAGATGGCTGAGCATCCTGGCCTGATGCATGCGGGAGAGTTTGAGCTTGTAGGTTTCAGCGTCGGCGTTGTTGACAAACATGAAATGATTACAAGAGAATCTGTCACTCCTGACGATGTGATAATTGGATTACATTCTCCAGGACTACGAAGTAACGGTTATTCGCTGGCTAGAAAAGTGCTTTTTGATACCGCTAAAAAATCAATCCATGATCCAGTCTGGGATGGAACCGACGTAACCGTCGGTGAAGAACTTCTCCGCCCGTCGGTGATATATACCCCGACGGTTCTTAAAGTATTGGAACAGAATCAGGTTAAGGCAATAGCTCATATAACCGGAGGGGGACTCCCTGGTAATGTCAACCGAGTGCTTCCAGACGATATGGATGCTGAGATACGTAAGGAAACATGGTCACCGCCTAGAATCTTTACCGAAATCCAATCACTTGGGAATATTGATGAAGGCGAAATGTTCAAAGTCTTTAACATGGGAATCGGAATGGTGTTAATTGTTGATCAACAAAGCGTGGACAGCACGCAGGAGATTATTGACGCAACTGGACTTTCATCTACCCAAATCGGAACCGTCAAAGCTAATGGTACAGGTTCTGTAGAGATCGTTTAAAGCTGACAGGAATCACTTATGCAAACGGGAAAATATCAAGCGGTAACATATGACTTCTGGAACACGCTTATTGCTGAAACAACTAATTCACTTGATCGCCGACGGGCTTTATGGACCAAGATTCTTTTCGAGAATAATATTGAGATAACACAACAACAACTCGATGATGCGTTTGCGGAAGGATGGAACCATTTTGATACGAATTGGAGAAATAATATTCAATCCACACTTGAGGGCGTGGTTAGCGCAGCTCTAACACAACTTCCCTCTGCTATTCCTTCAAATATCAAAGACCAATTGATCGACGCATACTTGGAAGCATCAGAATCAACCCCGAGAAGCTTACTTCCAGACGTTAAACAAACCCTGAAGCAGTTGAAGGAGATGAACCTTCGTTTAGCAGTGATATGCGATGTAGGAACAATCCCTAGTAGCCGGCTACGTTCATGGCTGGAAGATCTTAATGTCTATGAATTCTTTGACTACTTTGGGTTTTCAGATGAGATTGGTGTCTACAAACCTGACTCAAAGATATTTAATGAAACTCTTACAGGGTTAGGAATCTCAGACCCCTCTCAATCCGTACATGTTGGTGACTTAAAAAGAACTGATGTTGCTGGGGCACGCGCAAACAACATGACATCAGTTCGATACATCGGAGGGCGAGACGACCCAGAAGATGGAGATGAAGCAGATTACGTCATCAAAAACCATCTGGAGATACTCGAATTATTTTAAAAGATTATTTATCTGAGAAGTGAGGAATCACATATTGTCCGTATTGCCGGATTGTTTCCATCGCAGCTTCATGTGGGACGCCACCCATTTGCATGATGCACATAATTTCGTCAGCTCCGGCACTTTGTAGTTGAGTCACATATTCAATAGCGTCATTCTTACTGCCATAGGCATGATCAATATTGAAAGGACTTGTAGAGGCCGCTACTGCAGGTACGGGATGTCCACCCTCAACCATGAATGCTTCAACTTGTTCCTTTGCGTCACTTACAGCATCACGGATATCTATTTCAGGTGGAACTGTTTCAGGAAGGGGTGTTCCTAAATTCCAATGCTGTATGGATTCTGCAAAAAACTTTTGCCCTCTAGCACCTATTTGGAAAGCTTCTTCAGCATCATCAAGGACGATGGTTGGACACAAGGCTGAAAGAAAATTCGTAGGTCGCTGAGAGATGCAAGACTCTGGGTTTCTTGTTGCAATTGCTTCGTCGTAAATCTCGCGTAATGCCTGCACTTGAGTCGGGCCGGAAAACCCCAGTACTAAAGCCCCGACACCGTACTCTGCAGCTAATCGAACGGTTTCATCTTTCGTGCAGGCCATATATAGGGGTGGGTGTGGAAGTTGCAGTGGTCGTGGAATCACTGATCGAGGAGAAATCTGAATACTTCCATCCCACTCAAATTCATCAGTTTGCCAACATTGACTAAGAATTTGAAGCGATTCCTTAACTTGTGGATACGTATCGTCTTTATTCACTCCGAACCCTGACATCTCCATTGTCGTAGCCCCACGGCCAGCTCCTACATCGAGCCTCCCGCCTGAAAGACTGTCTAGCATTCCTACTCTTTCTGCAACTCGAAGTGGATGATTGTAACCAAATGGCATGCATACCACACCATGGCCGATACGTATTTTTGTTGTTTTTGCTGCAACCCATGTGAGGAAAATTTCAGGCGCACTCATGTGAGCATAATGTGTCAGACTGTGNTGCTCNACAGCCCATATTCTGTCAAATCCCATCTGCTCAGCGAAAACAGCCTGATCAACGCAACTCAATAANGTTTCGCGTTCCCCTTCAGGGCTTACATCATCACACTGGAATTCAAAAATGATTGAGAATTTCATGCGCCCCCAAAGTAGCTGTCTAACTTACCCCATAGTAGTTGCCCAATAGAAAAGAAAGCGACTCGGTCATGTACTCTCAGGTATATGGGAAATGCCGAGTTTGATGACCTACAGGATTTTCATTGCGAAAGATTAATGTTTAATGGCGACGAAAAAGATGTTTTCTGGAAGGGTAGTGGACCGGGAGTCATACTATTGACTGAAATTCCTGGTATCACACCTGAAGTAGCGGATTTTGGACGAAGAATTGCTACAGCTGGATTCACCGTGGCTATGCCAAACCTCTTTGGGGAACCCGGCCGCCCATACAGCAATGCCTATGCATTGAAATCANTGGTAGGTGCTTGCATTTCAAAGGAATTCATCACTTTCGCAACGGGGAAAAGCTCACCAGTAANAATCTGGATTCAACATTTAATCAAAGTCATTGTCGAAAAGTGCGACGGAAAGGGCGTTGGAGTAATCGGAATGTGCNTAACGGGCGGTTTCGCTTTATCGTTAGCCGTGAATCCTCTTGTAAAAGTTCCTGTACTCAGCCAACCCAGCCTTCCGCTACCAATCGGAGCNAAAAGAAGAATGGATGTTGGTTTATCACAACAAGAGTTAGCGGTCGTGCGTGAAAGAGTAGACAACGAAAATCTTTGCGTCATCGGACTCCGATTCTCTGAAGATAAATTCTCGCCCAGCGAGAGGTTCAAAACTCTCGAAGAGACTCTAGGTGATGGATTCTTGGGGGTAGAGATTGACAGTTCAAAATCTAATCTTCACGGGATTAATCAGACTGCACACTCAGTGCTCACAACTGACTTTTCTGACTCAACTGGCCATCCAACACTAGAGGCATACGAGACNATCATTGAACATTTCAAAGCCCGCTTGTAGAGAAACCTATTCTTCCACCTCTTCACTATTTTCTTGATCATCGTTATCTGATTCATCACTTTCAGACATCTCAACTTTTTCCTCGGTCTGTTCTTCTGATTCCTCGTCTACGTTTTCAGATGCGTCACTTTCAGATGTTTCTGCTTGCTCTTGGCCTTCGGTCTCTACTACCTCTTCACTAGTCTCTTCATCTTCGTTGTTAGCTACTTTAGAAATATCCTCGTCAGGAAGCGGATCTTCACCCGCTAAAATCCTCTTCAAGTCATCATCAGCCTTCAACCAAGCAGCCTTTGCCTGTTCTTTTTCCTCAGCAGAAAGGTCAGGATTCTTTTCAGCGTCTTGCAAAGCCTTCACAGCATCCGCTTTCTTTTTTTCAGCCCTTTTGACGATGGCTAGTTCTTTCTCCTTCAACTTCAGTTTCTCTAACTCACTGTTGAACAATTCAAGCGCAACATCTAATTCTTTATTTCGGCTCTGGACCATAACGGACTCCACTACGTAAAACTTTGTTTCGCTTAAGAAAGATAGCCGCAAAATAGCAAAGCTCCTCAATTCGGCACACCTTCCATGTATTGTGGCGGAATGGCACCACACGAATTAATACATGGCTTGAATACCCCGCAAAGCGACGCTGTCACGCATTCAGAAGGACCCCTACTCGTGGTAGCAGGAGCAGGATCAGGAAAAACACGAGTACTTACCCACAGAATCGCCTACCTAATTCAAGAGGTCGGCATTTCCCCCTTTGAAATACTTGCCATCACCTTCACCAATAAAGCAGCTTCTGAAATGAAAGAACGGGTTGCGAATTTAGTAGGCCCCATTGTTGAAAGAATGTGGGTCTCTACGTTTCATTCAGCCTGTGCAAAGATCCTACGAAGAGAAGCAAGTGCATTGGGTTACCCAAACTCGTTCACAATTTACGACCAAGCCGATGCCGTACGACTAACGAGTTACATCCTCAAAGACATGAACATTGACGTTAAGAGATATCCCCCCAAAGGAATTCACAATCAAATATCAAAAGCTAAAAATGAAATGATCGGTCCCATCGACTACAGAACATCAGTAGAGACACTTTATGAAGAAAAAGCAGCTGATGTATATGCCGAGTATGAGAGGCGCATGAAAATAGCAGGCGCAATGGACTTCGATGACTTGTTATTTAAAACCGTAGAAATATTTAACCGCTTTCCAGAAATCCTTGAACGATATCAATCACGATTCCGACATATTTTGGTCGATGAGTACCAGGATACAAATCCAGTACAGAACCACCTCGTTATACAGTTAGCAAATAAATCACGAAACATATGTGTTGTAGGTGATCAGGATCAATCCATTTATGCGTTTAGGTCAGCAGACATCCGGAACATTATTGAATTTGAAAATAAATTCCCAGATGTAACGGTAATCCTCCTTGAACAGAATTACCGCAGTACCCAAACCATTCTTGATGCTGCGAACGCAGTAATTGAAAATAACTATGGCCGGAAACCAAAAGAACTTTGGACGAAAGGAGATCAAGGCTCCAAAATTGTATGCTTTCATGCCGACGATGAAACCGATGAAGCTAAGTGGGTTACTCAGCAGCTTAGANAGCTTCACGAAATCAAAGATTCTGGGTGGCAAGATATGGCCGTTTTCTACCGAACAAATGCCCAAAGCAGGGTCTTAGAAGAACAGCTCGTGAAATCTAATATTCCCTACAAAGTAATAGGTGGCACAAGATTTTTTGACAGAAAAGAAATTAAGGATGCTCTTGCCTATCTCAAAGTCATTGTCAATCCTCAGGACGAAGTAGCACTCAAAAGAGTTATCAATACTCCTAAAAGAGGGGTAGGAGATTCCTCCGTTGACAAACTAGACAAATTCGCTTCATCAATCGGAGANACTCTCTTTGATGTCTTGAATCGTGCACCGGAAGCAGGAGTTACTGGGAAAGCGCTACGAGGGCTAGAAGAGTTCGTGAGAATAATTGAATTAGGACAAATGAACATTACGCAAGGCCCTGGAAGTGTCCTTGATGAGGTTCTTGACGCCTCAGGGTATGTCATTGATCTAGAATCACAGCACACTGTTGATGCAGATAGCAGACGTGAAAACCTTGCTGAACTTATTGGAATGGCAATGGATTACGACGATACCGATGAGTTCCTCCAAGAGGTAAGTCTTGTCTCAGATACAGATGCACTCAACGATGACTCCAGTGTCTCGCTAATGACACTNCACTCAGCTAAGGGACTNGAGTATCCAAATGTATTCATCGTTGGTTTAGAAGATGGGGTTTTCCCTCACATGCGATCACTCGGAGATCCCGATGAACTTGAAGAGGAACGNCGCTTGGCGTACGTCGGTATTACAAGGGCAGAGANTAATTTACATCTATCCTATGCATGGAAAAGAACGCTCTTTGGTCAAACGCTCTACAATCCCGTCAGNCGCTTCGTCGCAGAAATNCCAGATGAGTTTAAAGAAGAAATACAAAAGAAATCAAAGACCACGAAATCATTTTCGCTCTCAACCGCTAAACCAAAAGGGCCAGAGAAGAGCCATGCAGATCAGATCGGTTTACAAATTGGTGATGACGTTAACCATGACATGTTNGGAGACGGCGTAATCGTGAAACTTGAAGTGACAGAATATGAGGCAATAGCAACAATAAATTTTGTTGATGAGGGCCAAAAGACACTCGATCTCTCATGGGCACCAGTAAGAAAAATTTAAAGTGCTAGGGAGAGTAAATTCGGTTCAGATCGACTTGAACTACTCCGACAGCATTCACAATAGCTTCAAAACGTGTTAGCCCCTCACCATCTGCAGGGTACGTATTCGCTTCATTACATTCATCAACAAAGATCTGATTTTCAATACTCCACTGCAAACTACATGACACAGGATCTGAAGGAGAACGAGCATCAATAGCAAACCACCCTGTTAGATGATCATTACCAATATGTTGCACATAAATTGGTCTCGAGCCACTCAATGAAGCCCACGCAATCGGGCTCTCATCACTTCGGATCCGCTCAGCAAAGACTTCAGCATCACCAACTTCAAAGACATCATCGCCGAGTTTAAATTGGATTTCACCACTACCTGAAAGCCTCACAATAGCGAACAAAAGACCCACACCAAACACAAGACTAAANACAATAAAAGTCACAATTCGGGGNAAA
Organism: Actinomycetota bacterium; assembly: GCA_002712415.1. Classification (GTDB taxonomy): domain Bacteria; phylum Actinomycetota; class Acidimicrobiia; order Acidimicrobiales; family UBA8592; genus UBA8592. The sequence goes on from PATO01000033.1 coordinate 35,686, forward strand.
TTGACCTGTCTGCTCTGCTGAAAGGGCATAAATATATCGTATTCAACGAATCTCCAGATGCGTTTTTTTCAATTAAAACAATTCTTGATGAGCACAACGACCCGTCCTTTCACTAGTATCCCTTCGGGGCGTAATAACGCCAAAACAATNAACATATGGAGAGCACAAATGGATTTGTTTGAATACCAAGGGAAACAATTCTTCGCCAAATACGGAATGCCAACGTCTCCAGGGAAGATCGCGTTCACTGTCGACGAAGCAGTACAAGCAGCTGAAGAACTTGGAACACCAGTCATGGTCAAAGCACAAGTACATACCGGCGGTCGAGGTAAAGCTGGAGGAGTCAAATTCGCCGCAACTATTGAGGACGTCACCGAACACGCTTCAAATATTCTTGGACTTGATATCAAGGGGCACATTGTAGGAAGGGTTTGGATAGAGAAAGCTTCAGACATAGCCGAAGAATATTATGCGAGCTTTACCCTAGACAGATCTGCCAAGAAGCATCTCGGGATGCTTTCCAAAGAAGGCGGCGTAGAAATTGAAACCGTAGCAGAAGAAAATCCAGACGCAATAGCCAAAATATGGGTTGATCCAGTCGATGGCTTAAATGAAGACCAATGCAAAGCATGGGTTGAAGCAGCCAATTTACCCGCCGAAGCATTCGATGGAACAGTTGATATTCTTCTTAAACTCTATGAAGCATATACAGATGGTGANGCCGACCTCGTTGAAATCAACCCTCTCATATTGACCCCTGAAGGAAAAGTACATGTTCTTGACGCNAAAGTAACTCTTGACGGTAACTCAGTCTTCCGGCACGAAAATTACGAACAATATGATGAAACACAAACTCGTGACGAACGCGAAACAGCCGCTCACTCGAAAGGCCTTCANTATGTAGGTTTAGACGGAAGCGTCGGTGTCATCGCAAACGGAGCAGGACTAGCGATGAGCACAGTAGANGTCATCAATCAAGTAGGTGGCAAACCNGCAAACTTTCTCGATATCGGNGGAGGCGCCAATGCTGATGTCATGGCTGGCGCTTTNGAAGTCATCAACAATGANCCAAATGTNAAAGCAATCTTTATCAACATCTTTGGAGGAATCACCCGAGGTGAAGAAGTGGCAAACGGNATTCTCGANGCAATGAAACGCGTCGATATAGAATCCCCGATCGTTATTCGACTCGATGGAACNAACGCCGATGAAGGTAGAGCAATCCTNGAACCAAACCTNTCGGACAAATTACTAATGGAAACAACCATGCTTGACGCTGCNACCACAGCCGTCCAACTAGCTCAATAGGAGAAACATGAGCATTTTCGTAGATGAAACAACAAAAGTCATATACCAAGGACTTACTGGATCGCAGGGAAGCTACTACGGTCGGCTCAATCGAGAGTACGGGACGCAGGTAGTAGCTGGAACACATCCAAAGAAAGCAGGAACGGACGTTGATGGAGTACCCATCTACGCAAACGTTGCAGAGGCAGTCGAAGCAACTGGCGCAACAGCTAGTTGCATCTTCATACCAGCCGCTGGCGTACGCGGCGCTGTCATGGAGGCAGCTGAAGGCGGAGTCAAATTTATTGTCGCTGTTACTGAAGGCGTGCCGGCACACGACGAAGCGATCTTTTATAACCAACTCAAACGCGACCATCCCGATGTACAACTTCTTGGACCCAACTGCCCAGGAATCATAAGTCCAGGCAAATGCAATATTGGGATTACTGCCGGCCACATCGCCAAACCCGGCGGACCTGTAGGAATCGTCAGCAGATCAGGCACCCTGACGTATCAAGCACTGTACGAACTCAAACAAAAAGATATTGGAGTCACCACATGTGTAGGTATAGGAGGAGACCCAGTTCCAGGCACTAGCTTCATTGACTGCTTAGAAGCCTTTGAAGCCGACCCAGAAACCAAAGCCATCATGATGATAGGCGAAATAGGCGGATCCGCAGAAGAAGAAGCCGCAGAATATATCAAAGACCACGTCACAAAACCGGTGTCAAGCTACATAGCAGGCGTAACAGCCCCTCCGGGGAAGAAAATGGGACACGCAGGTGCAATTGTGTCCGGCGGAAAAGGAACAGCTAAAGCGAAAATGGAAGCATTAGAAGCAGCAGGAGTTCGAGTCGGAAACAACCCAACAGAAGCCGGCGAACTAATGGCTGANATCGTAGCGACACTCTAATCTGGCGACCACGAAAAATAAAAAAGGTGTCCACATCACATGCNGATAGGTGATAGGTTCAGCGCGTGCGCATAGCAGTACTTGCATCAGGNAGCGGNACAATACTCCAAGCAATGATTGAAGCTTCAATACCNATACAACTNGTNGTGACAGATAGANAATGCACAGCAGAAACGATAGCAACCCNNAACAACATNNCNCTTNNAAGANTTGAACGAAATAGCTACGGAAAAGATTTCGANCGAGATACCTACACATGCGAAGTGCGAGATGCACTCATAGACCACGAAATTGACCTNATTGCCATGGCAGGCTTNGGAACGATNTTAAACAAACCAATATACGATGACTTCTCCAACCGGATNCTCAACACACACCCNTCNTTGCTCCCAAGTTTCCCNGGTTGGCATGCAGTCGAAGAAGCACTTGAATATGGCGTAAAANTAACTGGNTGCACCGTACACATTGCCACTGAAGAAGTTGATGCAGGACCAATACTCGCCCAAGAGTCAATCCCAGTGCTCAAAGACGACACAAAAGAAACACTTCATGAGAGAATAAAGAAAGTGGAACGCCAACTGTACGTCGACACACTCAACAAAATCATTGCAACAAATGGACAAATAGAAAGAGACCAATGAAAGCTTTACTTTCCGTATTCGACAAAATCGGAATTGAAGAATTCGCGACTGGATTACATAATCTCGGTTGGGAACTCTTATCAAGCGGTGGGACAGCTAAACAAATAGCTGAGGCAGGAATCCCTGTCACCGACGTAGCTGATTACACCGGCTCACCAATCATGCTTGGTCATCGAGTTGTCACGCTCCACCCTAAAGTCCACGGTGGCATACTTGCTGACAGAGAAAACGAAGAACACCAACAGGACCTGATTTACAACGAAATTGAGACAATTGATCTTGTCGTCTGTAACCTATATCCCTTCCAAGCGGAGCCCAGTAT
>PATO01000034.1 GCA_002712415.1 Actinomycetota bacterium
CAAGTCCAAGGACTCGTTCCCCGAGAATATTACGCATGACGTTCGATGTTCCCCCCATGATTGTGTACGCGGGAGCGTAAGATAGACCCTTGGTTAAGTGATTGTCGAGAAGGGCTTTAGCTCCAAGTATCCGGCTTACAAATTGGGCAACGTTCCATTCATGTTCGGTGCAGAAGCATTTCGTTGCTGCGCTGAAACCTGATGGGGCTTGTTGAAGAGTTTCACGGTATACGAGGAGTCTTCCTATGTGGTAGCCAGCTTCAAGTTTACTAATCTCTTGCCGATTTAAAGGATCTGATAGATTCGCACACTTTTTTGCTTCATCGTAAAGAGCTTTGTTGGATACGAGCCTGTCGATGCCACCTCGCTCGTGTTCAAGCTGCTTCATCGTTTGTTTGAATGCTGCCCCTTCTTGTCCTACGAGATTCTCTACAGGCACTTGTACATCATTGAAATACACCTCGCAAAAGTGTCTGTTCAGTGTCATATCTGTGATGGGCCTCACCTCTATTCCGGGCAGATCCATGGGGACGATTATTTCTGAGATTCCTCGGTGCGGCGGGCCTTCAGCGTTTGTCCGACAGATTAGGTAACAATAATCAGCTACGTCGCCAAAACTCGTCCAGATCTTTTGCCCATTTATTCGGAAGACATTGCCATCATGTTCTGCTGATGTCGACAACGAGGCTAGATCGGATCCACTATCTGGTTCGCTCATGCCTATGCACCATGTTGTTTCTCCAGTGAGCATATGTGGAAGGTATTCTGCTTTTTGATCGTCGGTGCCATAGCTAATAACTGTAGGACCCATTTGGCGATCTGCGAACCACATTGCAGCTATGGGGGCCCCAGCTGCTATCATTTCCTCCGCTACAATGACGCGTTCAATCGCTGGACGTTCTTGCCCTCCGTGTTCTTTGGGCCATCCCATTCCAATCCAACCGTTTTCAGCCATAGTCTGCGCAAACCCTTTTGAAAATCCGTTGATCCAACTATCGTTATATCGGCCGTGTTTTTCTACTCCTTTGCGTGCTACTTCACGGGCCTGCTCACGTAATTCTTGCTGATCATTTGTGAACGTGAATTCAAGTGTGCTTGTCATCTGGTTAAGTCTCGTTAGCGTAGTTCGTTGACTTTGGTGAGGATTTCTTCAGCGTGTTCTTTTGTCTTTGGTTTTGTAAACACGTGTACGATCTTTCCTTTCGGGTCGATGAGGAAAGTTGTTCGGTGAAGCCCCATGTAGGTTTTCCCGTAGTTTTTCTTCTCTCCCCATACGCCATACTTTTCTATGATTTTGTGGTCAGTGTCAGCTACGAGAGGGAAAGATAGATCATATTTTGTTGCGAATTTTTCGTGGCTTGCATTTGCATCCGGTGAAATACCTATGACTTGAATATCGTGTTTCGTGAGGGTTCCTAGATTGTCTTGAAGGTTGCAGGCTTGATTTGTGCAACCTGGCGTATTGTCTTTTGGGTAAAAGTAGACTGCAGTATATTGTCCGAGAAAGTCTGACAATTTAATTTTGTCGCCCGTGAAAGTAACGGATTGGAAAGCGGGCGCTTTCTTTCCGACAGGTAAGGGTTGTGCTTGCGTATTCATAAAGTCCTTTTCTCAATATTGTTATTCTACCACTTAGACTTTTTTAGCTAGAAATCATCGAAGGAGTGGCAAGTTTTTCCTCCACATCGCATACAAGTACATTGATTATGTAGTTCATGCTGTCTTTGGTTGAGATGGGAAGTGTTAGTTTCCCGTTTTGATGCAGTGCTGAAAATCCGGAGATAGTTGAGAGCACGAGTCTGCTCCAATGGGTGATTACAGCGTCATCAATGCCAGCATTGTGGAGTATCGTGTGCATTGGATAGCTAACGTCCTGAATGGCTTCGAGCATTTGGGGATCGGTTCCTGGTGGGTAAATTGACGCTGCGAATTCGGCTGGATGCTCCAGAGCGAAATCGAACTGTGCCTTTAGGACAGATCGGACAGCATCAATACCGGCAACACCTATAGCTGCTTGATTTAACTGTTGTGCAAGCTTTTGNAAGCTACGTAACGCAATCTCNCGCTGNAGACCTTGTGTGCCNTCCACATGCGCATANAGTGATTGCACTCGGATGCCTAAGCGTGCGGCAACNGCCGTCATCGTAACTGCTTGCACATTCTGNGTTTCTTCGAGTAGCTCATAGGCGGTATCTATGACGTCNGCTTTTGAGATTCCGAGGCGTGCAGCCATTTTTCCTCTATTCAGGTTGCTATTTATGTCTAAATATATCAGACTTATATCTAATGTCATTAGATATGTATGAAATCCTTGAAATACCTGATAGTTCCGAGAGAGAACTGCAAGATCTATTCCATGAAAAGGGTTGGGGTGACGGTCTTCCGATGATCGCCCCTACACGCGATCGCGTTGAAGAAATGCTGAGTGCTTCACAGGATCTTGATCCTGATGAAGTCATTGCGTCACTCCCGCCTCGTAATGGCGTGGCAACAAGGCGGATCATCGCCGTAAATGCTGTTATGGCTGGCTGCAGGACCGAGCACTTTCCTGTCCTTGTTTCAGCTATTCGTGCTCTCAGCGCACCAGAGATGAACCTCAGGGGCGTGAATGCAACTACACATTGCGTCGCTCCACTCCTGATTGTCCATGGCAAAGCCGCTAGGGATGGGAATTACAATAGCGGCCTGGGGGCGTTCGGTCCGGGTAATCTCGCCAACGCAACGACTGGTCGGGCTGTGCGCTTAACACTCCTTCATGTCGCAGGGGCGACTCCGGGTGTTGGTGATGCTTCAACACAGGGAAGCCCAGCGAAATATTCGTACTGTGTAGCAGAAAACCTTGATTCATCCCCTTGGGGTGGGTACGCCAGCACTGTTGGCATTGACGATGAATCTGCTGTGACGGTCCATTGTGGGGAGGCCCCGCACAACGTCCACGATATGGAATCGTCAGAACCGTCGGCCATTCTTGATAAAGTGGCGTCGGCGATGACGTCATGGGGGCAAAATAACGCACCGATAAGTCAAGGCGAATATTTTATTGCGCTTTGCCCGGAACACGCTGCAACATGTGCTGCGCATGGGTGGAGTAGATCCGACATTGCGTCTTATTTATTTAACAAAGCTACGGTGAACGTTGGTGACGCTCGAAAAGCGTTTGAATTACGGGCATGGGCGCCATGGCAACATGCGCTTGAGGATACCGACAATATGTCAATGACGGAGAAAGCGGAAAATATCAGAATCTTTGTGACCGGTGGGGCTGGCAAACACAGTTGTGTTATTCCCAGTTGGGGTATGACCAAAAGTGTGACCGTACCGGTATTGCCCTGAAGGAGAAACGATGGAAATTTATGCACCTACTGGAAACACAGGAGAACCACAGAACTCACTCGCTTCCCCTATCCCTGTATTGAATGGGTTGTCGCTGGGAATTCTTGATAACACGAAACCTAACGCAAGGGTCCTTCTTGACCGGCTCGCTGACCGTCTTGTCGAACGCGTTGGTCTCACACTCGCGATTGCGGAAACTAAAAATGCTGCTCTTGCAGCCTCTGATCAGGTTCTGGAGTCCCTTTCAAAGGAAGTGCAAGTTGTCTTGACGGCATCAGCCGATTGAGGGAGTTGCACCTCATGGAGTGTCCATGATGCTGTACAACTTGAGAAGTCGGGAATACCTACAGTGGTAATTACAACTCAGAAGTTCAGGGAACTCACCCATCAGGTAGCCGCATCGTTAGGGTACGCCAATCTTCGTATCCTTACGGTTGGTCACCCGTTGGGTGGCACAAGTGAAGAGGTCGTGCGTGAATGGGCTGACGACGCTGTTGAAGAAACAATCAATCTACTAACTGGAGATCGAACATGAGTATTGCTATTGACTTAAGGGGTGAGAAGGCTCTGGTTACCGGCTCTGGAGCTGGAATCGGGCGAGAAATTGCCATCTGGCTATCGGAGGCTGGAGCTAGTGTTGCAGTCAATGATTTGGTCCCTGAACGGGCCGAATCAGTAGTAAAAGAGATTATTCACAATGGTGGTGAGGCTTATGCGGTTCCGGCTGATTGCCGGGATGACACTGCGGTAAATGAACTGGTAAAGCGGAGTGTTGCGGTTATGGGAGGGTTGAGCATCGCCGTTAATAATGTTGGTATGCTTCCACCGAATCGAGGTTTGAAACCTTTTGTTGAGTACAGCGGGGATGACTGGCGTGACATCATTGACCAGAATTTGACGCTTTCCGCACTCTGTGGCCGAGCTGAAGCTGAAGTCATGTCCAAAAGTGGGGGTGGAGTCATTATTTTTGTCTCATCGGGCGAAACCACACGCCCCTCCCCCTACAATTCTGCCTATGCAGCGTCAAAAGCCGCAATTAATCACTTAGTCACTTCAATGGCAGTGGAGTTGGGTCCAACTGGGATACGCGTTTTAGGCATAGCGCCGGGCACCACACTCACTGAGACGGTTGCGGCAGCGTTCACCGAAGACCGGATACAACAACTCGTGGCGTCTACACCGTTACGCAAAATGGTTGAACACGATGAACTGGCACGACTCGTAGTTTTCTTAGCAAGCGACCTTGCACGATGCATCACTGGGCAGTTCATTATGACAGACGCAGGAGCGTTCCTTTCTAGAACCCGACCAGGTAACCTCGAAGGGATCCGCACCAATGACACCTGAAATAGCTGAACAGCTAAAAACATCGCTAACAGAATTAGTTGCGCAAGACGGTGGCGCTATAGAACTCGTACAGTTCACCGATAACAGTATCGAATTTGATTTACTACTTGGTGATGAGGGATGCGCTGACTGCGTGATGCCCAAGCAATTCCTTGAACGGATCATCTTTGAAAAAGCCCAAAGCATTTGCAAGGATTTGAAGTCCGTCACTCTAAACGACCCGCGATAATCGGACAAACAACACAAATAATATTTGGATTTGGAAACCTTTTCTTCCTTACATATTGTGTGGTAAAAGAAACTGTATGAAGAAACTCCTTTGTGCTCTTATCATTCTAGGAACCACCCTCGTTGCCGTCGCTGCGTGTTCTCCGCCCTCTGTAAAGCAGCCTCTGAAGGTAGAGATAGTTCAAGATACAAAATGTAATGTTATTTGGGTTGACGTCAAAGGGCTCTCCGAGACAACTCTTGCTCCACCTGGTTTTGTACCGTTAGGCGAAGGGTTCTGGAATACTCCCTACGAAATAGGTCAAGAACCCCCTGAACAAATAAAAGATTGGGATACTTATTATCGTGCCTTTATGCCCAACCTTAATGCCCAAACTAACCGATCCGATTATAAAATTGATGTGAGTAGAGGATGGGAAAAACAAAATGGTAACTACTTCTTTGCAATTGATAGCCTTGATTGGTCAGAAGTTAGCGACTCACAGTCTGAACTTTTATCCGTAACCGTATGGGATAAAGGCTATGATGGCGTTAAAGGCACTTTGAATCAGGGATCATTATCAATAGAGGTTGAACAATTGTCTGGAGAGCCAAATCGTGGTGAAGGCTGCCGCCCACCCGTAGAGGAACTAGAGGTTCTAGTCGGGAACACGGCGACCGAGAAGTCGGAACCCGCAGATGAAAATCCGCTCAAAGCCGAGTTCCATCTTTCTGAAGGCGACGTATTATGTGGGTTCTTCTTCATTGACGTTTTTGGACTTGACAAATCGAAAAAGCCATTAGGTCCATTATTGACAGCAACAATTGACGGGAAGCCCGCTGCTGGCACGTGGGTGGTTCCAGATGAGAAAACAGACTATGACGGTTTCTTTGAAATAAATGAATGGCCGGACAGCTTAACCGATGGAACATATTCTGTCACTGCTGCACTTGATGACGGAACTAACACTTTCACATTAACTAAAGACTTGACATTGAACGCTTGTGAGTGACGCAGCGAGAACAAAGACACTCACTCAACAGAATCATGGAAAGCTACATAATGGTTGAGCTTACCCGCAGGTAATTGCCCGATCATGAATAACGGACTTACATGATGTATTGGTGATAGGTTTCAGGCATGCTTGAATCACCGAAAAACGTCGCGGTCGTTTTGTTGGATTCGCTGAACCGTCATCTACTGGGTTGTTATGGTAGTACGGAATTTTCCACTTCCAACATTGACCGTTTCGCATCCCAACAGGCAGTTCGGTTCACGAATCATGTCACTGGTTCGCTTCCCTGCATGCCAGCGCGCCATGATATTTTGTGCGGTGCATTAGATTTTTTATGGAAGCCTTGGGGATCGATTGAGGTCTGGGAGGAGCCAATCACGGCTGTTTTGCGAGGACAGGGCGTTACATCCTATTTAGCTACTGATCATCCTCACCTTTTTGAGGCCGGTGGGGAAAACTATCACACCGACTTTAGTGGCTGGCAATACGTGCGTGGACACGAGGGTGACTTGTGGCGAACTTATAATGATCCGTCGTGGATGGGTTCACCGGCAATGCCTGCGCGCCCAGGTGGCTGGTTTTGGTCCCGTTACGGCATTGAGACACCTGCCCGAGGGTATGACAGGTCTCGAACATTCTTTCGAGCTGAAGATGATTATCCTGGCCCGCAAACGATGAAAGACGCTGAACGTTTCCTGCGCGAAGCTTCACCGCATCATGATCGCTGGTTTCTATTCGTTGATGAATTTGATCCACATGAACCCTTTGATACTCCCCCTCCATGGTCTGGAATGTATTTTGATGAACCCTGGGATGATGAATGGATTATCTGGCCACCATATATTGATGGAGGCGTTACCGGTGGAGTGATTAGTGAGAAGGAGGGGCGACATATCCGTGCCAATTATGGTGCCAAGCTGTCAATGATTGATCACTGGTTCGGTCGCATCCTAGATACATTTGATGATCTGAACTTATGGGAAGACACAGCACTCATTGTTTGTACCGACCATGGCCATTACCTCGGTGACGAACGAGACGGCCGAGATATTTGGGGGAAACCTGGGGTACCTCAATATGAACCATTGGGGCATACTCCTCTTCTGATTTCTTGGCCTGGTGTTGAGGGTGGGACCACAATAGATGCTTTAACGACCAATGTTGACCTGTTCGCCACATTAGCTGATGTCTTTGATGCACAGGTCGGTCACCGCACCCATGGCACATCCTTGACGCCACTGCTTACCAACAGCGCCTCATCTATTCGGGAGTGGGCAATTGGCGGCGTATGGGGTAACTGGGTACAAATAACAGACGGCGACCGTAAGTACGCGCGATCAGCTGTTGAAAGTAATTACCCGATTTCTATCTATTCGAACAGATGGTCAACAATGCCAATTCATGTCAATGGCATCATGGGCATGCCTCCGCCTGATCAGCGCGCGTACCTTGACACAATGCCTGGCACGGACATACCGGTACTGCGCCAACCCTTTGAATATGGCGATCAGATGCCTATCTGGGCTTTTGGGGATCGTGCAGTAGGCAAACATTACCTTTTTGACATTGTAACAGACCCTGATGAACAGGAGAACCGAATTGGTGAGAAGACAGAATCTGACATGATTGAACTTCTTCGGGTGGCGTTGACGGAGTTGGAAGCACCATCTGATCAATTTGAGCGAATCGGCTTACGTTAACGACTCTTTTCCATTCGGATAGACAGCGATACGCGTGTGGCGTTCAGTATCTGTGGATTCAGTAAACGCGTCAACAGCTCCGTCAAGGTCGACATACCCTGTCTGCCAAAAACTCACATCTATTGTCCCAGACGCCAACGCATTGAGAGATTCGACGTAATCTTGCCCTATTGGGGAACCTCCAAATTGGACATTGATCCCTTTTGTGTGGGCTGAAGCGGTAAAAAGTATTTCGTCGTCAAGGTTTTGGCCTGCGACAATAACTCGTGCAGACCATGGGGCCGTAATCAGTATTTCATTCAGGACTCCAGGCGCTCCGACACATTCAACAACGACACATCGCGATCCCATCGAAGCATTTGAGTTCCAAATATCCATGGGATTCTCAGCATTTGGGTCTACTACCACGTCAGCACCCATCTTCTCAGCTGATGTTCGTCTAAAAGGAGAAGGGTCCGAAGCAATCACTGGACCTATGCCTTGCGCTTTCAACGCTGCGATCACAGCAAGCCCTATGGCACCACAACCTACCACCAAAGGAACTTCACCTTCTTGAAGGCTCGCTATACGCGCATATTGTATTCCTACTGAAAGTGGTTCCATTAAGGCTGCCGTTTCCGTTGGCATAGATTCGGGAACTTTTTGAACCAGTTGTTCGCTCAAAGCCAAATACTCTCCAAACCCTCCCGCATATTCGTTGGAGTATCCGAGTACGGCGAAACCATCCGGCCCGAACACAACAGGCTGGGACACTACCCTGTCCCCAATTCGGAGATCCTCTGACACGGATTCCCCAAGCTCTACGATTTCGCCACAGAATTCATGACCCAAAACAATGTCCTTGTCAGGGTTGAAGTTAAAGGGTCCCCCGAATTGTTGTGACCATTGTGATAACCGTTTCGCATTATGCACCATATGTAAATCACTGGCACAGATACAGCAACACAGGGATTTCACAATGATCTGCCCTGCTTTTGCAATCGGGTCAGGAAAATCATCAACCCGCAATTCGCCGGAACGAAGTAGCAATGCTTTCATGATCCCTCCTATCTTCAACAGTAACGCGCAAAGCAGTGAGAGTGAAAGTACCTGATGGCCAATTGCATCTGTTAGATAGTTGATGAACAATGGGAGTGGAGACTGCTATGGGTGACTTGAAGAACTTATCTGTTGAGGGAACGGTGATTTTAGTTACTGGTGGCACCTCGGGAATAGGGAAAGTAGTAACGTCAACCTTGTGTGCTCAGGGAGCCTCCGTCGTATTCACTGGTCGTAACGAAACCGCTGGTGATGCGATCCTCGCGGATCTCAGAAACGCCGGACATGATTGCCATTTCGCCCCCGCCGATCTCAGAGACCAAGAAGGCATAACGAAAGTTATTGATACGTGTTTGTCGACTTTTGGTCGGTTGGATGTTGCCTTTAATAACGCAGGTATCTTTGATAGCTCCGCACTTTTTCACGAGTACAAGGATGAAGACTGGGAACTGATGATTGCATCAAACCTGACCACTGTTTTTCAATGCATGAAAGCCGAATTAACTGTAATGGTAGAGCAGGGCGATGGAGTCATTATCAATAATGCTTCTGTTGTCGGTCACCGGGCGACCGAGCGTGCAACCCCTGGATATGTTGCCAGTAAACACGGCGTTATTGGCCTAACCAGGCAAGCTGCACTTCAATACGCCAATGCGGGCATTCGAATCAACTCCATTTCTCCTGGCCCTACATTCACCGAAACCCACCAGTCTCTTGCCGATAAGGGACCTGACGCTGTAGCCGACCACCTCGGCACACTGAACCCGCGCGCACAATTTATTTCACCGGATCAGATAGCCGACGTTGTTCTCTTTTTGGCACGATCCGCACCGGATATGCTCACGGGGCAAGATATAGCTATTGATGGCGGACAACTATACAAATTATGAGGAGGATATATGGCCACACCTAGTTGGTTGGGATCAATAAAACAAACCGCATTTGTGACCCACGACATTCAAGCGACCGCTCGGGAATGGGTTGGCGTCCATGGCATTGGTCCATGGTTCATCTACACCGTTGATATTCCCGACACTCAATACGGAGGACAGTCAATTCCGCTCAAGGCGCGCATGGGCTTGGCGCAAAGTGGTTCTCAGCAGATTGAACTTATTGAACCATCGGATAATCCCTCTATTTATACAGAATTTATTGACGCAGGCAAAGAGGGCATTCACCATATTTGCTACTGGGCCAATATCGATGATGCGCGAACACACTTCACCTCGAATGGGCATGGAGAAGCCCAATATGGGGTTACAGCAAACGGAAACGAATTTTTATACGTGTACGGCTCGAAAGATATACCATTTATTGAGATCGTTGACCCAAACGAATCCATGGCAGCGTTCTTTACACTCGTTGCACAAAGTGCTCAGGACTGGGACGGGTTAGATCCTATCCGGTTTTTGTAATGGATCCATTAAGAAAAGTTGAAGCTGTACAAGACATTACGCTGATGCTTCATGAGCAGGCACGTCTCGCTGACCTAAATCGACCCGATGAACAGGTTCTCTGTTTCACCGAAGACGTTGTCGCCGACTACTACGGTGAACAACTGTTCGGCAGAGACGCAATCCATGCATTGTTGGTACCTGCCCTCAACCGTTGGGTCGCGAGTAGCCACAGTATAAGCAATATCCAAATTGAGATAGTTGATGAGAAGTCAGCCCGATCCGTTTCGTATGTGCACGCATGGCATCGAATTGCCCAAACAGGTGTTGGTGATTACGAAGTAAGGGGGCAGTATCATGACGAGTGGTCTCTCACACAGGAAGGATGGAGAATCAGTAAACGAACTTTCCTCACTATGGGCGCCACTCCTCCCCGACCTGATGCCCCTTCAATTGCAAGGCGCACAAACTCTTAACGTGTGGACTCTAAATACTGGTCTATTACTTCGTGGAAGCGTTGCACTCTATGTTCCTGTTTTGCGAGTGTGACACCAGTAAAGCCTCGGGAACCCAACCCAAGTTGTTGACCCACTACGATACTGAGGTCTTGGTCCGCTATTCTTCGGTTCATTAACCGCTCTCCATAGGTGAAGAATTGACGCTCTTTCCCTTCGTTTAGCCACTCCTTGCCTCCAAGACCGTCAAGGTCAGCGTCGCTTTCACTTCCTTTTGCGCCGAATGTGAAGTTGTCGTAGAAGCACTTTTCTGGATTTTGTGGATGTGGGCGCATGCGTTGCATTGACACATATTCGCACCCTGCGAAACTGACGGTGACATTCGGGAAAATATTGTAGTGGTATGCGTCTGTTAGCTGATCATCTTCAAGCTCTCCGATCCGGTAGCCTTTGGATTCTGCGTGTTCCCGTTTAGCCCTTTGTAATGCTGGTCGGGTGTCATATTCGCGACCAGTAAAATCTTTAGGGTCTAGACCCCAAGGCGTAAGCATGGATGCGAGCTGATCATCGATTCGTAAATCTTTATTTTTCAATGATTGAGCTGGTGCCCCCATTTGTATCGCCATCCGGTTATGACCCTCATCGCACCAGTCAAAGACGCATTGTGTGTAGTCATGTTCGATCCAATATTCCCCTTGAGGGTGCACAGTCGGGAGGTGATAGGACTCGCATGAATTATCCTGTGGGACTTTCCAGTTGCAATCAACAGCTACCGTCGCTGCTGATGTGCGAACCCAATCCTCACTTTTGTATCGTTGCCAGTCGTCCCAAACCGGTCCCAGATACTCCTGCAAGGTAGGTCCAGTTTGGTTCATGGTCATAAAAACAAAGCCAGCGATGCTATCGTGACGGAATTGATTCAGAGAGGTACCAGATGGGTCTACTGGTTCACCGTCAAGTGACCACGACGCTTTGCAATGCGGGCACACTATCTCACCAATGTTTCCTTCAGGTTTGAGGATGAGTCTTCCTCCCCTGTGAGGACAGTGGTTTGCGAAAACCTGCATCGTGCCATCATTTTGACGCATCGTGACGAATGACTCTGCTCCTATGTCCTCTAGCGAATAGTCGCCAGAATTTGGGATATCAGGTGCCCGAGCGACGAGTAACCACACTTTGCTCCAAATATGGTCCCATTCACGCTCCATAAACTCAGGGGCTATGTATCGTTCACCGTTGATTGGTGTATGACGCAGTGACGGATTAGTCCACCTGTGCGTGTGGGCGTAACCCATCAGGGGTTCCTAATGAGCGTAACGTTCCCGTTTGTTCCGTCAACTGTGATCGTTGCGCCATCTTGTATTTGTTCTGTTGCGTCAGCGACCGACACCACACATGGAATACCCATCTCTCTGCTGACGATTACGGCGTGGCTTACTTGCCCCCCAACGTTAACGACAACACCATCAACAGCGAGGAATAGTGGCGTCCAAGCAGGGTCAGTTAAGGGTGCCACCATGATGTCACCGGGTTCCAAATCTGGTGGAGATGTTGGATCTCGAACAATACGTGCTCTTCCGGTGACAACGCCCGGGCAACCTGCTGTTCCGACAAGCACATCGCCTTCTGAAAGTGCACTTTCGGCCGTGGGTGCGCGTGTTTCCCATTCTGTGAGAGGTGGGATTATTCCATCACGGAGAAAAAATGGTGGGGTCAGGTCCCAAAGTTTCAACCAGTTCTCATATCGATCGTGAAGGAGTGCGGAATAACGTGATGGGTCAGCAACGAACGATTCTAATTCCTCGTCTAACAGCATAAAGATATATTCCGGGTCGCTTAGTGTCCCTGATTCTGTATGTCGTTTTCCTAATTCCCTAATTGCCATCCTGCTTTCATGGAGGACACGCACCAGACTTGTTTTTGCCCTCTCGCGAAAAACCATTTGATTCGCACCTACGAGAGCGCCTTCAAAAACACCAACAAGTTCCTCGTTTCCGAGCTCTGCCAATTTCGCACGGACTTCTTCAACAACCTGTTGACGATCTTCACTTGCACTGTCGGCACCATTTTGGGGATTCTTCTCGTCAGGTTGCTTACGAACTTGATCCAAGGTGCGGATAGGTATAGATGGGTCGGTTTCCCAAGTATGGGCACTCAATTCCCATTCATTCGGTCCTCTGGAGCCGTACTCGTATGCGAATTTATCAAAATCGTCTCTGAACTGTTGAGCGTTTAGAGAGTCAAGCGTCTCAATCCGATCAAGCAACCCGTCTACCCCTTCATCAAAGACCGCAGATAGTTCCCCATCGCCTCTTATCAATCTAGACAGTTCCCATAAAGCAAATGATGGTGCCGCAGAATCCACGTCTCCCAAGCCTGCAAGAACCCGCATCGGCATGGTGGGATCACTAATTGCTTCCGCAACGGCTCCTAACATTCCAGGAGGTATTCCACTTGATGTGGCGGCCACCATTTGATTTGTTGTGAAATCACGAATGTACGGATGCAAGTTGCGAAGATGCGCCACAAGTTGGTCATCAGTTAACGAGTTGAGGTCGGGGCGGTCTGCACGAATCTGCGCAGCACGTTCTTTCTCTTCTTCAAGTTCCGGCCAATGTGATGTCGTCAAAACGAACTGCATATGGGCGTCTATCTTTTCTTGAAGGTGCGGCTTGTCATCTTTGGGGTGGGGCTCATATGGAGGTGTATCGGGCCGATCACCAAAAAAAGCTAAATCCAATTGATCAACTGTGATCGCAGGATTACGGACAGCTTGGATTCGAACGCATGACATGTTGATATAGAAATATCCACCAAAAAATGTCACCATTTCGGGTTTCCCATCACGGTAGTCATCCTCTTCATAAGCGCCCATGACTATGGAAGCCTCCTGGAAGCCGTGCCCTATGGCGTTATCAAATCCATACGTCTGCCCTAATGGGCTGGCTGGCGTCGGCAGGACTTCACCTGCGTTGGCTCTTGTATAGTGTGGATACCGTTCACTTGGCGAATGATCCGTAAACCATTTATCTTGCATAATTCCTCCTATGGCCGCTGCCCATTCATGTACTCGTCAATGATTGAATGCAGCCAACTTATTCTGTCTTCCTGCCCCGCTGCTGTAGCTCTCTGAAAGCCCCTTGACCGTAATCCAAGTTGCTGACCAGTAGTGATGGCCACGTCCTGGTCTGGGATAATACCCATAGGTCGGTCACCGTAGTCAAAAAATTCTTGTTCAGCTCCCTTAGCATCGACACGAACATTTGTCTGCGCTCGCAAAACATCTTCGCCATTTGGTGGCATGAACGCATAGTACCAATGATCAAAAACACATTGTTCAGGGTCGGTTGGATGTGGCGTCATACGTTGCAGTAGGACCCCATCAGCGCCAAATGTCAAGGAGCAATTGGGGAAAATGTTGTACATGTGCGCATCCGTTAACTGTTCGTCCCGCAGATTTTCGTAATGCGTATGCCCTCGCTCAGATCCTATTTCCCGCATTTGTTGCTGAAGTGCTTTCCGTGCTTCAAGAGCGCGATCCTCAAAGTCGGCAGGATCAAGATCCCACAGTTTCAAACGCTCTGATAGTCCCTCCGTCAGTGGCGGCTTAGGACCATATTGTGTTTCAGATGGTGTCGCACCAAGCATAATCATTCTGCTATGCCCCTCACTGCAGACATCAAACGATGTCTTCTGGTAACTTTCTTCATGTGATTCTCGTAGCTGAGGGTGCACAGTTGGCAAGTGATACGACTCGCAAAAATTATCTTGAAGAACCTTCCAATTACATGGAACGTTGACGGTCATAGCTGTAAAGCGTTGCCAATCATTTGGTTGATAACGCTCCCAGTCCTCCCAAACGGGCCCTAAAAACTCACGCAGTGATACGCAATCCGTATCCATATTGACCCATACAAAACCGGCAAATAATTCACATTTTAGTTCAACGAGCGTGACATACTCACATGGATTTCGGGGAAAGTCTTCTGGGTCCTGTGCTTTAATTAGCCGTCCATCAGTCGCGTATTCCCAACCATGATACGGGCAAGTAAACGAGTCTGTTTCACCGTCACGAGAAAATGTCAACCGTGACCCGCGATGCTGACATACATTGAAAAAAGCCCGCACAGAGTAATCCTCTTGCCTAACCATCAGGATTGATTCCGGCCCAACATTTTCAACTTGATAGGTCCTGGGTGTAGGTATTTCCGACTCTCGCCCAAGCAAAAGCCATGACTTTACCCAAACAGTATCGAACTCCTTTTGGAAGAACTCTCTAGAGGTGTACCGTTCGCCATTCAATGGATGCACTGGAACCGACGGGTTATCCCACTTTGGGGCAGGCAAAGATAAATCCTCCGCTTCGGCTGCACCCTTCTTCTCTTCTGGCATCTTCCCCCTTCACAAGACTATATGAACTCATTTGTTGCCTGTAATCGCTTATCTAATAAAATTAGGTTAACGTCTGCTAATAAATCCAGAGAGAGGGTAAAGATGGGAGTCAGAAGAGTAGTTACCGGNCACAACAATGAGGGGAAAGCTATATTTGCTAGCGATGAGATTGTGGAACCCACNACCTTATCNTTGCTTCCCGGAGCTGAGTTCTTTCAACTTTGGGGTGCAGATGAAATTCCTACATTCCCAGACGACGGCAGTCGTCCCCCNCACGCAACCTACTTCCCNCCNCTAGGAGGTTACCGGTTTGGTATATTTACTGTGCAACCGGATACTGAAGCTTCAATGATGCCAGAGAATTTTGATATTGAANCAGCAATCNCTGAAGTNGAAGAGAANTTACCTGGGATGGCAGAACATCTCGAGACAGATAATCCAGGCATGCACACTACCGATACGGTTGATTACGAATTTGTCATTTCNGGTGAGGTTGTCCTTGAGCTNGATGATGGAGCNGAAGTGACACTTAANCCNGGCGACACAGTCGTCCAGAATGGGACTCGGCACGCTTGGAGGAATAGAACTAGCGAGCCAGCAGTTCTGGTTGTAGTACTAATTGGGGCAAANAGAAACGAGTGAAAGACCGAGTTTGATNCCTCTNCACTCTTGANAGCAGCGAATTTTAGNAACCNGTTTCTTCAGNNTTGANTAAGCGTATCNACAGGATGCCACTCCGTTGAGGCATCNTCNACGAAACGGCAAAAGTGGTTAAGGGAAGCCATNTCTTCAATGCTTTTGGCCCTTGCATTTATCAATTCCTCAGACCCCACTAAATATGCAAGACATTGTGCTCTACTTANCGCAACATTNAACCTGTTAGGTAGAAAAATGAATTCCCCTCTTCCCGCAGGAACTAGGTCCTTGCGCGATGTTGTTAATGAATAGATAACGATCGGCGCTTCTTGTCCTTGAAATTTGTCCACGGTTCCGACCATCTCACTTGCAACTAATTCATCTATCTCGCCTATCCCTGCGTGAGTGAGAGTGTNACGTATCAGGAACTTTTGTGCGTTGTAAGGGGTAACAATTTTAAAATCTAAGGGGTTAACTGTCCTGATAATTTCTTCATTTGTTTGAGGATCAATACCTACGATTGTTTTCCCTAAATGATATTTGACTATCGCTANAATCATATTCGCTTCTTCGATAGAGTGACCGACCCTATCTTCATGGTGTTGAACTGGTACCCANCGCAATCCNTTATCATCTTTGCCTAAGTTTCGTNGATTACAAATATCGTGAGAATTAAGTTTCNCTTCATAGAATTCTTCGGAGATAAATTCGCAGATTTCTGAAGTCATACGGAAGGTTGTGTTAAGCAAAAACCCAAACTCTNGGTTAATTGTTGCNTTCCCAGCTAAGACATGCTCTAACACGCTGGATCCGGATCCGGCTTGGTGTGATGCAATATTTACCTGCGGCAATTGCTGAGGATCCCCGAGCAAAACGATATTCTTGGTGCTTGATGATATAGCTAGAGTATCTGCCAACGAAAGCTGCCCTGCTTCATCTATGATCAAGTAGTCAAAGCTAGCGCTATCTTCAAANCCTTCCTTGGCATAGAACCAAGTGGTACTTGCGACAAGNTTATACTCTTCGAACAAATTAGCTGTTTCNTTCTGAAGGTACNCGACGGATTTACTTTCAATTATCTCTGCTGGCTTTTCACTGAAGAGTCTGGCAGCTTTCACAGTAGATATCTTTTGGGTATCAATAAATTCAATCGTTTTCCTTAGGAGATTATCTATTGCTGCCCAGCTTTGCGCTGTTATCCCTACCCTTTTTCCCTCTGATAAAAGGAAGGCTATTAAACGTGATCCAGTCCAAGTTTTTCCAGTTCCTGGAGGGCCTTGAATCGCTAAATATGAGTTATCAAGTTCTAAGACGGCTTTCTTAACTTCCTCAAGTTTGCTTCCTATAGATTCATTTGCTTCAACCGATAAATATCTTGGTTTGTCTGCTGCGAGAATAGATTGAGCCACATTATTGGTGCTGACATCTGCAGCAATATTCTCGATTAGTTCAAATAGGCGTTGCTCCTTGGCACCTGGACCAATGTACTTTCCGGAGGTAACAGCATTTGGGTTGGAGTTGAGCAGTGCATCGTTCTCAATGAAAGAGATTGAGGATTCTGCATAGTCAAGATCTGCGACACCTATTGGTTTGATTTCATTGTCGAGCGTAACAAAGTGAACAGAGTCACCTTTATTCCAGCCATCGCTTGTATCAAGATTCTGGTTTGGAAACTTGTATACGATTGCGTCTTTTTTTAATTTTTGTCCCTTCTTGCCAAATCGCTCTCTTCGTTCGTGATAAGTAAGTCCAGTAATTACAGCGGGGTTTTCGAGTGCGTCCGCAAATGGGAGTTCTAAACGTTGTCTCAAATCCACTCGGAATCTTTTATATTCGTTTCCCCAGTATTCAAGAAGGAAGTACATTTGCAATAATTGTTGTGTCTCATCGTAGAGCATTCCGATGCTCCTTTATTCTCTGAACAATGATCTCTTGCAAACGTTCTCTTTCTATTTGTGTCTCGCTGGGCTCATATGTCTCTTCATAACCGTCAGGGGTTAATGTTTCATCGGGAAGTTTACTTTCGTTCTTTCGTTCCTGAAGTAACCATTCATGTAAATCCCTTGTGGCGACCACATCGTCTCTGTTGTAGCGGGCAATCCGAGATAACCGAGTTTCATCTTTAGCAATACCATAAAGGTCAGCGTTAGCATAAAGTTCATATTCGAAAACGGCTCCCGCACCTTTATCTATCGAATCTAATTTTTCGCCCCCTTTCTCATCTGGGCCTACTGGAGGAATATTCGCTTCTTGTCCACGACGGAAGCCTGCAAGCTTTTCCATTTCTTTGAGGCTGAAAGAACGAAAACCTGTTTGCATACTATTCCTTGCTACTGCCAAAAGGTCTACGAATACCCCTTTTTCCTCCAAGGCTTCAAGACGCTCTTTCTCTGGTGGACTATTTTGAAATGCAGACTCGAGCACCGACAAAATACTCGACATTGAGTCCGTCTCTTCTGTGATATCGGAGAGTAATGCTCTTTCAGTATGGTTGTAATGATAGATACGCGTTTCCGGATGCTCTTGGAATTTTTTATAGAAGTAATCAATCAGCGCAGTGGCTTGTCTTTTCTCCTCGGCTTTATCATGAGCCCAGTGCGCAACATACTTCCATTCATTTTTCTCTTTCTCAATAAAGCCAAATAAGAAGATAAGACCTTCCTCTATTTCCCAGAACGGGTGTCCTTCAAAATCTAGATAGATGTCATGGTCAGTTGTTTCAGGGAGATACAAAATACATTGATCCCGTTTCCAACCTTCTCGAGATAAAGCCTTTTCCTCCATTTCTATTCTGTCATAGAAATATGTATGCACCTCTTTTGTGTGCTCTGCGATCGTTTGAAGCCTTGCTTGTCGCCAAAGTTTGAACAACTGGTCTTTATCTACCTCAGGCATGACCATTCCCCGTGTGCGCCAATCCGCCAACAACGAGCTAAATTCCTTACCTGTTTTCGCTGCCCAAATTGCCTTTGTTTTCAAAAAGTCCGACTCGATTTCATCTGAAAATGCAATGTCCGATACCTCTAGATCACTGGCATTCAGTGAAGCTAATGTCGTTAACGTCTCAATACCAACTTCATGTAGGGCTTCTTGATGTGATTTCCTGATTCCAGAAAGAAAAGTGAGTGAATCTTCCCTTTCCCATTGTGGTCGGCAATGCGTATAGTGATATTCACAGAATCCGCAATACGAACACTTTTCTGGAGCGGTATACCTAGAGATCGTCGGATCCATAGTTTTCTTTATCTGTCTCTGCAGTCGTTTCCAGTACCACCAATAATCTCGTACATTGAACGATTCCACTTCACCTGAACCAAGAAGTACATGGACTTGCCGCGGTCGTACCCCAGTTTTGGCTTCTACTGCTTCTGCGTAAAAAAGTAATTGGAGTAGATGCCCCTGTTTTGCGCCTGTTCGACTTAGCTTGGAATCCACGGGCTCGTATGCAACTTTTCCGTTTGCATATTCTACACGAAGGAGAAAGTCAGCAACTCCTCTAATTCCCTCGTGAATAAACGGCATTTGAAAGATTACTGAATGGTTTCCCTCCGTTGGGTTTCCGATGCGTTGAACCCACTCAGCAAAGTTTTCGTATCCTGCTTCATTACGTTCAGGAACTTCATAAACTGAATCTGGAAAATTTTCTTTATAGCGTCTTAGGCATCGCTGCTCGTGAAGGTCACCTTTTTTTCTTAACATGTCGGCAAAATCTTCTGGAGGTGCCATCAATCCTGAGTTAGGTTTTTGCTTTCCCGCTACTTCTTTTATCCATTCTTTCTTGGGTCGAAGTTCGTCATTTATTTTGAGCGTTAGATAATGCTCACATTCAAGCCATGCCGTTATTTTTGAAGGTGTGAGCACTACTTGTTTTTCAACCATTAGGCAATACTACTAGCTTCCTGTGACAGTAAACTTGACCTTTTGTCGGGCTGAGAGGATTTGAACCTCCGACCTTCGGTCCCCCAGACCGACGCGCTAACCAAGCTGCGCCACAGCCCGTTTGGTTAAGTCATTTATCGTAGCGATATTCTCGTTTGCCACCTACTCTTCACCAGAAAAGTAAACCAACACCTTGAATAAGTCGCCATCCCAAGTATCCGATCACTGCTGCTACTCCTACCCAGAAGTGCCAAGGCACTTTGACAGTTTCACCTTCTGCATTGTGTGCCATTTCTCCAGTAGTTACCCGTTGGCCACATTCCGGACATAACCCGTCCTCATTTAGAGTCGCTGGATTGAAGAATTTATCACAGGCATTACATGATGGCATAAGATTTATTCGCGTCTAATTGCGAGGATGGCGACGTCGTCTTCAATTGCCTCTCTTGAGAAGTCCCTTGCTGATTCCAAAAGTGTTTTCGCTAATACATCTGGTGCCATACCGGGATCTCGAGTGATGTGTTGAGCGATTCTGTCTTCTCCGAAGAGGTCTTCACCGTTTCTTACTTCTGCAAGACCATCAGTGTACATGAGTATCATGTCGCCGGTTTCTAATGGTATTTCTCTACTGAGATAGGTTGCGGTGGGGTTTAACATTAAGAGCGGGCCTGTGGCTTTGAGGGGGCGTACTTCACGTTCATGCCAGAGGAATGCTGCTGGGTGACCTGCTGACGCGAAACGCAAGGTTCCTGCTTCAGTGTCAAAGACAACTACTACGAGGGAGATAAATTCTTCTATTCTGTCTCCTCCTGCCATTTGCGCATTGAGTTCCTCTAACGCTTGAGCTGGGTCTCGAAATTGTGCAAGGAATACTCGTAATAGGTATTTGGCTTGAAATGCGGTGATGCTTGATTCGATACCATGCCCTGCCACGTCTCCTACGACGGCGACGAGTCTTGACTCTGAGACTTTGAAGAGGTCAAAGAAGTCTCCTGCCATTAATCCGGTTCCTGCTTGGTAGATTCTTCCAACTTCAAATCCTGAGAAATTTGGGAGTTCGTCTGGGGCGAGGCGCCCAGCCCAGGCTCGCGGTGCTAGTGTCTCTTGGTTTAATGCTTCTTCGGCTCGCTTTTCCATTTCGAAGCGTTCTTCGCTGAGTCTAGCTTCGCGCACTGCGTTGCGGTTGTAGATCAGGGTGAATAGTGCAGGGATAGCCAATAGAGCGTATACAGCTACGATTGATAGCGAGTCGGTGAGCCCTACGATGAGTGATGCTGTGGCTAATAGTAGGTAAATCATGACGGCGTGGAGGTCACGTCGGTAATCTCCGCGTGTGAGCGCTATTGCTTTTCGCTGCGCTACAGAGTCAAGTTCTTTCACATCATGCAGATCAGTTTCTAAGCGGTCGAGAAGGCGCAAGCGCAGTCGCGCTGACCGACTCCAGGCATAGGCAGCGCATACGCTCAGGACTGCAAGACCGATAAGGAAAACTGCTTTCATACCCATAGGCTACCTGTGTTCTGCGCTCTAAGCCGTTTCTATGGACTTTGAACCACCTTTTCTCTACCTCTTTTAGTGTTAACGCAGGTCAGAGAGTTATTCGTTTCGGTTTCGTATACGAATTTTTATTGGTGTTGCCCCTAATCCGAGGTGTTCACGTAGCTGGTTTTCTAGATACCGTATGTATGTGCGAGGGAGTTTCTTGTTTACGAAGAGCGTGAATGTGGGAGGTTCTGTAGCTCCTTGAGTGGCGTAGAGGACTCTGGCTCCGCCGGGTGCTGGGTGAGCTGATTGTGCTTTACGGATGATGATATTTACTTTTCGAGTAGGTACACGATGACTGTAGTTACTGATGGTCCCCGTCAATATCGGATACAAGCGATGGACTCCTTTACCTGATATAGCGGTTGTTTTCATGATGGGAGGATCTCCGAGGAAACTTAATTTTCGTTCAATTTGGAGTGTTAGCATTTCTCTTTCATCTGTGTCGACAAGTTCCCATTTGTTGAAGACGATAACGATTGGGCAACCCGCTGCATCTATTCGTTCAGCTAAACGTTGGTCTTGATGAGTGACACCGATAGTTGAATCAATAACAAGGAGAGCTATGTCAGCTTTATCGATAGCATTGAGTGCTCGAACAAGTGAATAGTATTCCGTATCCTCTGATATGCGCGCCTTTCGTCGCATACCAGCAGTATCAACAAACTTTATTGTTCCTATTTGTGTTTCCACGATCGTGTCAATAGCGTCTCGTGTTGTTCCGGCTTTGTCGTGGACGACAGCTCGTTCTTCACCTATGAGTTTGTTAAATAACGTTGATTTACCGACATTGGGTCGACCGACGATAGCGACCGCAACCACGTCCTCATTTTCAACCTCATCCTCAACTACTGACTTATTCTCTAATTCTGGGATCGTGGCTATGATTAAGTCAAGAAGGTCAGCTGTTCCGCGCCCATGGAGTGCTGAGACTGGATTGGGTTCACCTAAACCCATAGAAAGATACTCCCACATTCCAACTTCATGATTTTGGTCATCCACTTTATTTGCTGCGAGAAATGTGGGCTTTTCTCTACCACGAAGCATGTCTGCGATTAATGCATCTTCTACTGTTGGACTAACCCGAGCATCAACCACCAGTATTGTCACATCAGCTTGGTTGATTGCAAGCTCTGACTGTTTGCTGACTTTATCATCTATCCCTTTTTCACTTTTTGATTTGGGTAACCATCCGCCCGTATCAATCAGTGTGAATTCGCATCCAGCCCATGTAACGTCGAATTCGTTTCGGTCTCTAGTGACACCTGGACGCTCTTCCACGATGGCTTCTCTCTTCCCGATGATACGGTTCACGAGCGTTGATTTTCCTACATTTGGCCTGCCGACAACGGCAAATGTTGGTTTATTCATGACCAACTCCAGGGGCTTTCTTGAGCGCTATTCCATCGGTAGCTATGATTTCAACTTGGCGTAGAACGTCAATGGGCTCCATACCATCTAAGAATTTTCCTTGAGACAGGCAAA
>PATO01000035.1 GCA_002712415.1 Actinomycetota bacterium
CGACCGTATCTAATCCCTCGTCTTGAAGGGCGTAGGCCCTCATTTTGTGCCCTAGGCCTATTCCGCGCCCTTCATGGCCGCGCAAGTAGACGATTGCCCCACTACCGTTTTCAGCAACGAGCTTCATGGCTGTATCTAGCTGTGAGCCACAGTCACAACGAAGCGAGCCTAAGACGTCGCCTGTCAAGCATTCAGAGTGAACACGAACTAAAGGCGGTTCATCAGTATTTAAATCTCCATACACAAAAGCTAAGTGCTCAACCTCATCTAATGAACTTCTGTAGATATGGGCCGAGAAGTCGCCATATTTAGTAGGTATTCTCGCCGATGAGAAACGCTCAACGAGCCTTTCGTGGCGATTTCGATATCTGATCATATCTGCAATTGATATTATTGGAATCTTGTGAGTCTTAGAGAATTCAATTAGCTCGGGCAAGCGAGCCATAGTGCCGTCATCTGAAACGATTTCACACAGCACGCCAGCCGGTGACAATCCAGCCATGGTAGCTAAATCAACAGCTGCTTCTGTATGGCCAGCTCTCTTTAGGACGCCACCTGCTCGAGCTCGCAACGGAAAGACATGTCCAGGTCTAGCGAAACCACTTGCAGCGACCTCTGGATCAGCTAACGCTTTGCACGTAAGTGATCTATCGCTTGCTGAAATACCTGTAGTTGTTCCTTCAGCTACATCTACCGAAATTGTGAAAGCTGTTCCCATGGCTTCGGTATTGTTTGCAACCATAAGTGGTAAATGAAGAGCATCCGCTCGTTCATTTGTAATAGCGCAGCACACAACCCCGCTTGTATATTTGACCATGAAAGCCATATCTTCGGCGGTGACTGAATCGGCGGCGATAATCAGGTCTCCTTCATTTTCTCTATCCTCGTCATCAACGACGACTACAAACTTGCCTGCCGCGATTGCGTCTATGGCTTCTCTAATCGTGTTGAGTTCAGACATTTATGGTAGTTTCCTTTTCGTTATAGTTGAGTTGTCGTTCAATATATTTTGCAAGGATGTCAACTTCAATGTTCACTATATCGCCCACCGACTTTTGGTTTAAGTTCGTCTCACTCCAGGTATGAGGAATTATCGCAATGGAAAACTTATCGTTAGAGACATTTGCAACGGTAAGGCTAATTCCGTCAATAGCAATTGACCCCTTCTCGCAAACATAGCGACCCCAGTCATCACCAAGGTTAAATTCGTATCTGTAAGATCCGTCATCTTCATTTGAAATACTGGCTATTTGTGTGGTGCAGTCTATGTGTCCTTGTACTACGTGTCCCCCGAAGCGCCCTTCCGACTTGAGTGGTCGCTCTAAGTTGACTTTGCTTCCGTGTGTAAGGGTTCCTAAGTTAGTTCGGCTCATTGTTTCCGGCACGGCATCTGCAGACCAAGAGGTCTCATCGTATTCAGTTACCGTCAAACAGCATCCATTAACGGCTATAGATGCGCCAATAGAAATATCTTCAATGACGGTTTTTGCATTGAGGGTGATACGCACTCCAGATCCGGAGGGGGTTATCCCGGAAACTATCCCAACTTCTTCAACTATTCCTGTAAACACATTTCTCCTTGTCCATCGGGACGAGCAGGAGTACAGGCATGTTAAAACCTTTGAAATTCCTCTCCCATCCGGACTATAACCGTCGGCTTTGGATTTTCACCAAATCAGTCAATTTGTAAAAGAGACTCGTGGGCTTGGCATTTGGCGCCTTTACCACCGGTTGGGAGTTTCACCCGTTCCCGAGGATTGTATTATGCACAATTGTGCTATTTCTTATTAATGTATACCATTAATATAGGGTATGCAAGTTTCCCTTTGTCAGGATAGTGGTATCAGGAGATGCTGTGAGATATCGCCTACTAAAGAAACTTTGATTTCCCTGATTTGAAAATGCCATTCATCGTCCTCAAAGCGAAAAGTATCTTCATAGGAGCCAGCGATGATGGGTTGAAGAGGTAAATTCTCAAGTTGTTGGAAAACGGTGAAGTAGGAAAAGGTATAAGCAGAATTACTGTCTATGTCGAGAGTGATATTAGTCGTTGCGTGATGAGTTCTGGGTGTTCCACCGTCGTACAGTCGCGTTGTCTTTTCATATAGTTCTTTAATCGCTTTACTTCCTGAGATTTCAGTAATTTGTTGACTATCTTTGAAGATAATTTTGCCTCGTTTAAATAACTCTCCAATTCTCGCGAAATCACCCGAGTCTATGAGGCGAGCGTATTCGTAGATTAGGTTACTTATGGCTATCTGATCGCTCATATTCGTATATTGTACTTCCTCCAAAGTAGGGTGTCTTTGAGCAGTTACACTAAATTCTAAATACCACGAGAGAATAAAAGTATGTTGATGTCTATACCAAGCCCGAGTTCTGGCTCATTGGATCTAGGGCCGATTACCCTTCGGATGTATGGTTTCATGATCGCTCTTGGAGTAATCGCAGCGGTCTGGCTAATGGGTAAAAGATTTATGAGCAAAGGAATAAACCCAGATCATGCTTCTGGACTAGCTATGTGGATAGTGCCTGCAGGGATTATCGGCGCGCGCGTTTACCATGTAATAACAGATTGGAGACGCTTTGAAGGTAATTGGGATGAAGCTGTCCAAATCTGGAGAGGAGGATTGGGGATTCTTGGTGGCGTCATCTTTGGGTTAGTAGCAGCCTTCTTTTATTGTCGAAAACATNACNTAGANATCAAAGAAGTNATNGATGGNGTAGCNCCAGCCTTAGCGCTAGCGCAGTGCATAGGGCGATGNGGAAACTACTTCAACCAAGAACTATTTGGGCGTCCAACNAANTTACCNTGGGGNCTNNAGATTGATCAGCGAAAACGACCAATAGAGTACGTNGCGGAAGAGACATTNCATCCAACATTCCTCTATGAATCATTGTGGAATGCNTTAGTCGTANTCTTGCTAATAAANTTGGGGAAATNAGGAAAGCTTCCCAGCGGCCTANTGATNGNNGCTTACTTTATTTCNTATTCGATTGGTAGATTATGGATTGAGGCNNTGCGTATAGANGAAGCTTCTAAACTTTTAGGTTTAAGAATTAACATTTGGGTGTTCACAGTNGTTCTNNTANCAAGCGCNGTNATTCTCTTCGTAGGATCACGGCAAAATATAGNCCCNGATCAGNNAGCNGAGTCNCAAGANCANTGGGTNAAGNAACTATNCTTAATCACTGCATCATTACTTTTANTCATGTAACTTCAAAGATGGACCTATGATTCCCGAAAACCCATATGAAGATAGATTTGAAAGGACATTTGCGTTCATNGATTTATCTGGNTTTACNAACTTCACNGATGTCATGGGAGACAAGGCAGCGCTTGCAGAAATAAACACCTTCAGAGCCATAGTNAGGGAAATAGCCTCTAGAAAAGGAATTCGGATTGCCAAATGGCTTGGTGATGGGGCAATGCTTGTNGCCGTCGAACCTGAAACNGCCACAGAGGCGATAATGGAAATGCAAGGGCGAATGGGCGAGATCGACGAGCAACTATCAATGCGGGCGGGTCTCGCATCCGGAGCCGTNCTAATGGTTGATGGNGAAGACCACATCGGAAGAGCCGTTAATTTAGCTGCNCGTCTNTGTTCATTNGCCGACCCTGGTGAAGTGNTCGCTACNAAGGAGATGATGACAGCGCTNATGGTCAACACNCCGTCNGAGTCTGTCGGAATGCGAGATATTGATGGCTTTACCGAATTGGTTGAAGTAGTCCGTTTAGAGATGCCGGACTTTTAGCTANNCAGTTCAAGANANNAATNTAAGGATAATAAGCANTTTATAACNATGAATATCTACCNGGCANNAANTAACGGNNGAGAGTATGAGTAATCAGCAGTGGCTAAACCTTGGTGTAGATGAACAAATCGTNAGTTCGTTAATCAAGCGGGGGATCAANACACCNTTCCCGATCCANNGCCTCACCATTCCTGATGCACTTCGAGGAAATGACGTGTGCGGTAAAGCCAAAACAGGTTCAGGAAAAACACTTGCATTTGGTATACCAATGGTACAAAACCTTGATCAANCTTCNGGANATAACAACCCAAGAGGACTAATCATGGTTCCTACACGTGAACTAGCNACACAAGTTAAGGAAGAACTTGACCCCCTCTTAAACGGNAANTCGNTGNCTGCAGTAGCAATCTATGGTGGGGCAAACATAGAAGAGCAAATNAAAGCTATCAAGCGAGGCANTGACATCATTGTTGCAACTCCAGGNCGNATGATTGANCTTTTNGAAAGNGANGAGATTTCNNTACAATCTCTTGAAATGGTNGTTCTTGACGAAGCTGACAGAATGGCAGACATGGGATTCCTGCCGCAGGTTGAGTGGATTCTTCGCCGTGTTGAGCGAAACCATCANACNCTTNTGTTCAGTGCAACTTTGGATGGGGTCGTCAATACTCTTATTCAGCGNTATCAAAGCAATCCAATAATGCATGAGGTCGAAGCTAAAGAAATAACAGTTGAAGAGATGACGCACCGGTTTTTGCATGTCCATGAACGAGACAAAGTAAAGGTTGCTGCGGCNATCACNCGCNCNGTNTCCCGAACTCTCATCTTTTCAAATACAAAAGCAGGGTGNGATCGGCTAGTAAAAAAGCTCCTTACAGAAGGNATACGTGCGCAAGCNATACACGGTGACTTAAGGCAAAACATCAGAGANAAGGCCTTAGCGNGGTTTGCCTCAGGNAAACTCCCCGTATTGGTAGCTACAGACGTAGCAGCNCGAGGCATCCANGTTGATGGAGTAGAAGTTGTTATNCACTATGATCCACCATCAGATCANAAAACCTACTTACACAGGTCAGGCAGGACGGCGAGAGCAGGAACAGATGGATTAGTCGTCACCTTATCGCTTTGGGATGAAGAATTGATTGTCAAAAGGCTTCAGAAACGTGTAGGCCTTGATATGGAGCTAGTCGAAATGTTTTCAAATGATCCTAGATTGGAAAATTTAGGTAAGTGGACNCCATAGAACATGAAGAATCGTACCGCTAAGTGTCCGAAACCCTAANANGCAAGGGGCAANGCCACATGGATAGNAAACTNCNAAGCTGGGTCAATGACCGAAATGCGGAAGGAATAAAACCTCTTGAAATAGCNGCNGCAGTNGCCAGAGAGGCAGCGAAACANAANGGNTTGCCCCTCGACGGTAATCAACCANATCTTTTAAATATCGGAACTGTTCACGCACCTAAAGAAACTNAATACACGGCTGACATGATCGGTTCGGTATANGAACAAAGCCTNGATTCATCANCACGNAGACATGGCGGCNTTCACTANACCCCATANGAAGTTGCGAAAAGACTAGCAAGAATCGCATTAAGCGAATTGCCGNTTGGTCCTATNTGTGATCCATCAGTAGGCGGAGGAGCGTTTCTTCTTGCAGCTGCAGANTATTTATCNGANAANGGAGTATCTCCAAAGAANATAATAGNGGAGTACNTATGGGGCATAGANCTTGANCAAGGAGCAATCGAAGTNNCCNGAGCATCAATTTCAATATGGGGTTCNACAAAGGTATGGATTCCAGTTAACGAACACTTNGCAGTAGCTAACTCANTGCAGAGTGGAATGAGATCCTTNCTNNNNCCACCGAAGANAGGCTTCATTGCNGTGATCGGAAANCCNCCTTTCCAAAACCAACTCCAAGAAACAACAGTTAGGCCAATAGAAGAAACACAGAAATTGCGNGAGAAATGGAATGTTAACGCCGGACCTTACGCNGATACCGCAAGCTANTTTCTTCTNGTNGCGCTATCTATGCTNNGCCCTAAAGGGAAATGCCTCTTAATTCAGCCCCAGTCAATTCTGGCCGCGGTCGATGCAAAACCCATACGAGACAAATTAAATCAAGAGGCTGCTCTCGAAGGTATCTGGATAGGGGGGCCTGATATTTTTGAAGCAGGTGTCAATGTTTGTGCCCCACTACTTTCTAAAGATCTAAGACAATCACCCGCTGATATCTGGACCGGCATTGAAATCACGAAACTACAAAAGCAACTTAACCATGGCGAAAACTGGGCAAGCGCCATGGCTATCGCACAGGGCGTACCAACACCCAAACTAAAAGGAAATCCCCTTGATGAACGAGCATCAGCAACAGCAGGTTTTCGTGATCAATTCTATGGGTTAGCGCCACATGTACGAGAATTCAAAGCCGGCATGGAATCTGTG
Source organism: Actinomycetota bacterium (assembly GCA_002712415.1). Lineage (GTDB taxonomy): Bacteria > Actinomycetota > Acidimicrobiia > Acidimicrobiales > UBA8592 > UBA8592. Next base: position 6,205 of record PATO01000035.1, read on the forward strand.
GCTCCTTTAATTACCGTTGGGATGATTGATCCTCTTAGAAATAGGTGGGGGTCTGATGAATTCAGATACGCAGGAAGAACATGGCTTAAGCCAGTTGTTAATTTAACCTCATTACTTGCAGATGATAAAGAATTATACGACTGGGTACAAGATCGTCTGAAGCCAAAGATCCTACTGGCAACTCAAACAAAAGTACTCGAAGTGCTTCCTGACCCGGAAGGCCAGCTAATCCCTTCCACACCGACTATCAGTATTGAATGTGACCTTGAAGAGATTTGGAAAATCACTTCAGTGTTGAGTTCAGCAGCGATCAGCGCTTTTGCATTCTCAAAAGTTGCAGGCTCTGCATTATCCTCCGACACCATAAAATTATCTGCGAAGCAAGTAAATGCACTTCCGCTCCCTCCCGTTTCAAATTATTGGGAGCAAGCATCCCAATACGCTCGGGACGCCTTCAGTTCAAAATTGGAAGATGTGAAAAGAAATAAAATGAAAGAGATGTCACACAAAATAAGCCTTGCGTACGATTGCGATGACAATCTATTGGAAGAGTGGTGGTTCAAACGCTTGCCTAAGTGGAGATAGCTTCACTTAAAAACGTTGGTGTTTTNGGANTTNNCTGATTCACTAAATAGAACATNAAGAGAAGTTTGTGCATNCAAACTCAGCAACCTGGGATANGCACCCAAGGTGCTANCAGNCTAACGACTGTGATGAGGCCTTAGACAAGGCAANGAAGTGTCTTAGTGNAANNGAGTAACATTAAANCCTTACGAGGAGAAAAATGGCGCCAGCCAAACGNAAACAANGGGAAANGCANAANTTAGATGTAATNCAAGGNGGAAATGGCGCNATAGAGGCTGCCCTCNCTGAAATACCGCATCACCCTAAAAGNTTCTCGCGAGACCTNCCAGTATCAGGAGCATGGTTNCCNGGNGANCCAGTNGGNCATCGAAAATTCATAAATGTGACAGATGGCCGACCTTTCGCACTTGAGGCAGGTGGCGTACTTACAGAGGTAATCCAAGCATATGAAACATGGGGAAAACTCAATTCAGATTCAACAAATGCTGTNCTCATNTGNCATGCCNTAACGGGNGACTCCCATGTNTCCGGAGACAGCAGTGCATCGCACCCAACCAAAGGATGGTGGGACGATATTGTTGGTCCCGGGAAAGCAATAGATACCGATGATTTTTTTGTTGTGTGCATAAATGTTTTAGGCGGTTGCCAAGGTAGCACTGGTCCATCTTCAATAAACCCTGTTAACAACAGACCGTATGGAAGCGTATTCCCCAATATCACAATCCGGGACATAGTGAGAGCCCAAGCAAAAGTTGCTGATTACCTTGGAATCAACAAATGGCATGCCATTATTGGTGGATCAATGGGTGGTATGCAGGTCCTTGAATGGGGAGCAATGTTTCCAGAGCGAGCACCCAGAATTGCTCCTGTGTCGACTTCACTTGCAGCTAGCGCTCAACAGATCGCATGGAGCGCTGTCGGGAGAGCAGCTATAGCGCTTGACCCCAGATGGCGAGACGGGAACTACTATGAATCAGATCCTGGAGACGGACCACATGCAGGATTAGCAACTGCGCGCGCGATCGCTCAAATCCATTATCGAAGCGACGCAAGTTTTCAATCACGCTTTGGTCGCGACTTAGTCGATAAGGACTCTCTGTTTGGCCTATGGGATAGATTCGAAGTTGAGTCNTATCTTGATTATCACGGCGAGAAGTTAATACGAAGATTTGATGCTAACTCCTATCTTGTTCTGAATCGCGCAATGGATACTCATGATTTAGCCAGAGGAAGAGGTTCATTAGAGAATGCAGTAAAAAGAATAAAGGCCAAAGTCGTAACCGCTAGCATTTCAACAGATATCCTTTACCCACCTCACCAACAACAAGAGATCCAAAAAGTTATTCAATCGGTTGGCGGAAGTTGTAGCTACGAAGAGATAGAAGACCCAAACGGGCATGATGGGTTTCTTCTCGCAACTGCAGAGATAGGCGCTATCTTTTCACAACTTCTAGAGGACTAGTAAATCATCTCATGGTGATTAGGCGGTAACAATGCCTGAAGGAATCGAAGTCGAATACTACAGGCAAACAGCGCTAAGGGCTCTCAACCGAAAAATCAAAGCAATAGAAACTATTGATCATAAATACCTGTCGGATACATGCAGTCCCGCTGACTTTAGAGACCTGTTGATAGGAAACTATTTCACTAAAGCTGGAAGAAAAGGAAAATTACTGATTCTTTCAGTGTCAAACGAATGTGAATTAGGGCTGCGATTTGGTATGACAGGGCGACTCCTAATTGATGGAAGTTCTCCAATCAAAGTCCTTGAATATTCAAGCTCAAAAGATAACTCCAACTGGGTTCGCCTCTCCATAAAGTTTCAAGATGGAGGATCGCTGTCGATCAAAGACCCCAGGAGATTAGGGGCAGCTCAAATAAATCCAGATCTATGTAGTCTAGGAACAGACCTCTATGAGATTACGGCTCTCTCTCTTTCAGAAGCACTAAAGCATTCAACACGCCCAATAAAGGCAAGACTTATGGACCAATCAAAAATCTCCGGATTAGGGAATCTACTAACTGATGAAATATTATGGCGAAGTTCAATAGACCCTCGACGTCAATCGAACAGTCTGTCTCACAACGATATGCGAAGATTACTTCGTCACACCACCCGAACGATCTCAGAGCTCACTAATCTTGGTGGCTCGCACATGGGAAAACTTCAAAATCATCGAGTGCCTGGAGGTTTATGCCCTAAAGACGGAGTCCCACTCAATAGGTATAAGATTGGAGGGCGCACAACATACTCATGCCCACAACACCAGAAATAAAACAAATGAAACGATTCGCTAACCATCTAGTTCTCTTTAGTTGCTTTAGCTTTATTTTCTGTGGCTCCGCTTTTGCTCAGGTAAGCGAGTCGGACATTGGTTCAGAAACTGGTTTGAACGAGTCAATCTCTAGACTTACATCTACCTTTGAGGTCAAGAGAGCTGTAATTGGCCTTCTTATAATCGCTGCTATTACAGTCGTTTTATTTTTTTTCTATTGGTACAAGACAGCTCAGATGGCAAAAGAAAACTATGTCAGGGATCTTCAACTAACGTTGAATTCAACTAGCGTTGTAAAACAGCAAGACGACAAATCATCTTGGGCTGTGTCAAAAGCAAATATTAAACGGAAAAACAAGCCATTTCGAAAGCTGCATAAGTATTAAAATCAATATTGTTTGGGCCATGTCTCCCCACGTTGATCTAAGCTGCCATGATGGAAGATAATTTAGACATAGATGCTATGATCAAACGATTCAAGGATAGGGCGGCTGCTGTAAAGAAACGCGACCTGCCACCGGTAGGCGGTGAAGAACGGCAACGATTTATTGCTCAAGCACAAACTGATTTTCAAGACTTTGCGATCATAGGAGATTCAATCGCTAGCTTTGAAGATGGTTTCCTTGTGCTTCGCATTGACCTTCGCTCTGGTAGTTCTTAGAAGAGGAACGATGACCAAGGAACGTCATATTCATCCTTTAGCTTAGTATCATAAATATTCTGCGGATGTAGCTCAGTTGGTAGAGCGCAACCTTGCCAAGGTTGAGGTCGCCGGTTCGAGGCCGGTCATCCGCTCAGAACATTAGAGAATTGTGTTGTTCTCTTTTCAACACAGTAGGGTTAGAAACACAACCTTTTGTTGTCATGCGTCGGTGCCCGAGCGGCCCAAGGGAGCGGCCTGCAAAGCCGTACAATCGCGGGTTCAAATCCCGCCCGGCGCTCTGCGGAAACACCCTGCAACCATTCAATCAAAATTTGAGTCTATTCTATGAGTATGAGTGATATCTCTCACGGACCAGATTGGTGGCAAGATGAGAATGGTAAATGGNACCCTCCCTCCCAGTCATTAAGATCTGAGCCGGAAAAAGAAGTTAGCGAATTTANTACTAAACCCGATAATACAGATGAAATCACTGAAGGGAATATCGCAAGTCATTTCAAGGAAAGATATGGAATAGATTCACAAGTACTTGATCCTGAGATGATAAGAGATCTTCGAAAAGCTAAAGAAGATACTAAATGGGCTCCCTCTAAGGGGAGCTCAAAGGTGCGCTTTGTAAAACCACAAATGCCCTCGGATCTGTTTAGCGGGCTATTGTCTTTAGGCGCTGGAATCGTTATTGTTATTTCGGTATTTTTCGATTGGGCTACTGCGGGTGGAAGCCTGTCAAAGGGTGCGGTCAGTCCGATGAAGGATTCGAATGGAGCTGGTCTTCTTTGCTTTGGGTTAATAGTGTGCCTACTGTCAGCTTTTCTCCTTCAAGGAAAACGTAAGAGATGGGTAGGCTTAGCAATNATAATATGTGGTGTTCTTTCAGTATTTCTTGTGATTTTCAGTCTNATAGATATAACGAACACGTCAGAACAAATTTCCGATAAATTAATCCTCGAATACCCTGATATTGATAAAGCCTATGCAAATGAAGCAAAANTGGANATTACAGTTGGTTTATGGGCNGCACTAGGTGGATCGGTTGCCGCATTTATGGCCGGGGTTTCAGGACTTAAACGCCATATTTAATAGCTCTTAGTTGAGTGACTTTGGGTTGCTGGTGCTAGCATCAACTTTCTCGGGGCCGTTAGCTCAGTTGGCTAGAGCACCTGCATGACGCGCAGGGGGTCGGGGGTTCAAATCCCTCACGGCCCACGAATGCAAAAGAGAACAATACAGATTGTCGCTGGGGTAACTGCAATAATGATGATAGTTGCTCTTGTGATCCCATTATTTATTTAATAAAAGCAAGTCGGCACCATACGTCCCTATGGCTCCCTGGAAGTTTATTATTATGCTGAGAAATTATGCGTATTAAACAATCATTTCCTTATGCGCTTACACTAATTGTTGTAGCTTCTGTCTTTATTTTCCATGCTAATGAATATGCGGATGCACAATCCATTAAACAAATTGAATCTGGCATCCAAGCTATGAATATCTCCGGTCCGGATTTTAATGGCGATGGGTTTGCGGATATTCCGGTAGGTGCACCTGGGTCATTCCATGCGGGACACATAGGAGCAGGTAGCGTCTCTGTGTTATACGGTCCGTACCTCAACTCTTCTAAGAATCAAAGATTTCATCAGGGGAGCCCTGGGATTATAGGAGCAAATGAAAGAATGGATTATTGGGGAGAATCTTTATCTTATGGGGATTTCAACGCGGATGGATTTGATGATCTCGTTGTTGCTGCACCTAGAGAAGATATTGGGCAAACTGTCAATTCAGGGTCAGTTTGGATCCTTTACGGTAGTGATTCAGGTCTGAGATCAGAATCGTCTTGGGGCTTCAATCAAGCGTCATCTGGTATTCCTGGAGTAAATGAAGAAAATGATCTTTGGGGTAGTGCGTTAGTCTCAGGCGACTTCAATGGAGATTCTTACGCTGATTTGGTAATAGGAGCTCCATATCAGGACGTTGGTGAGTTAGTTGATGCAGGATCGATTTTGGTACTTCTTGGAGGTGCAACTGGACTTAGCTCATTAAATGCAATGGAATTCCACCAAGATACAGATGGTGTACCAGGGGCTAACGAAGTAGGAGATTTGTGGGGAAATTCTTTAGCATCAGCTGATTTTAATGGTGATGGCTATGACGATGTGATTGTAGGAGCGCCGGGAGAATCAATAGGCGTTATAGAAAATGCCGGAGCATTTACCGTTATGTTTGGTTCTGAGCAAGGATTGAATGCAGATGGTTCTATTCTATTTCACCAAGGCACTCCGGGCATACCTGGTGGGCCAGAAGAAGGTGACCACTGGGCAGAGACCCTAACAACAGGTGATTTCGATGGGGATGGCTACTCTGACTTAGCAGTTGGAAACCCAGATGAAAGTATCGGCACCAAACCATTTACCGGAGCTGTGACTTTGTTATATGGGTGGGAAGCTGGATTTGAAATAAGTAAATCTAAGTTATTTCATCAAGGAAGCCCAAAAATGGCAGGTGGAAATGAGCCAAATGATAAGTGGGGTAGCGTATTGGAAACTGGAGATTTTGACGGAGATGGATTTCATGATCTAGCTATCGGAACCCCTAATGAAAGTATTGGATCAATTCTAGAAGCAGGGGCGGTCACCTTTGTTTATGGCTCTAGTACCGGTCTTGACGGGCGCGGTTCCAGACTTTTTCACCAAAACACATCTCGTGTCCCAGGAGGTTCGGAAATTGCTGATCATTGGGGGGATTCAATAATGTCTGCCGATTTGAATGCTGACGGGAGATCAGATGTCCTCGTATCAAGTTCGGCTGAATCAATTGGCACAGCTTATGATACTGGATTTATGGTTTTGCTTAAAGGCTCATATTCTGGGATCACATCATACGGGGCAAAAGGAATACACCAGAATTCATATAATATCCCTGGCTCTAATAGAAACGGGGACTACTGGGGGAGGCTTGGAGCGGATAGCTGGGTTGACTCTTATAGGCCTCCTAAAGGAGTAGTTACACCTTCAGGGGTAAATGTAATGCTGCTTTCAAATTTGGACGAAGGACTTATTGTAAGAACACCCTGTGGTAAACCACGAGTAGTATCATCGGGGTCCATACTTGACAATATAGACGTCGTTGTCGACCCTGGACATGGCGGAAGTGTTGATCCAGGAGCTGTTCAGAACGGAATTATTGAACGTGACATTAACCTTACTATTGCCAATGAATTACTGACCGAATTATCGTCAAGGGGGATAACTGCCTTCAGCGTACGAACAGCCAACTATCACATACCTTTGTCTGTGCGAAGCGCATTTGCGGATCAGCTGCAGGCACAGGCGATGGTTTCAATCCACCACAACTCACCTTCTGCACCTTCGTCTTCCAGCCCGGGAACCGAAAGTTATATCCAAAGTAATTCCCAATCTTCACTGCGACTAGGAAACTATGTTCAAAATGAAGTCTTTGAAAGTTTAAGCGACTTTACAGAAGTTAATTGGGTTTCGCGAAGTGATGCGGGAGTTCTAAAGGTTCTTAATTCCTCTGGACGGGATACCTACGGAATGCTATCTAGGCCGAAGATTCCGACAACTTTGGTTGAACTGGCGTACATCTCTAATACTTCTGAATCCAATTTGGTTAAAACCGACAACTACAAAGTAGCAGTGGCGTCTGCACTGGCTACTGCATTAGAAAATTATTTAACTCCAGCATCAGAGACGGAACAATTTAGTACCGGTACTAGAACATTTAATGCCGGTGTAGCTCCTGGAGTGAGTCTTTGTTCAGACCCCACACTTGAGTGAGGCAGGGTCAATTGACTATTTCTTTCATTCCGTCAGGTGTTAGAGGCCGGTATTGGTTCTAAAATGAAATTCAGAAAAGAAGTTTGTACGTAGCGAAAGGGGCTTCAGTGGAACTAGGTCTTAAAGGCAAGCGTGTCATTGTTCCAGCGTCAACCAAGGGAATTTTGCGTAGAGTAGTTGATCAGTTGATAGATGAAGGTTGCGACGTAGCTATTTGCTCACGATCTGAAGACACTGTTGCTAGGTCATTACGAGAGCTATCAGGTGGGAAAGGAATTGCAATCGGGCGCGCTTGTGATGTGAACGATAAAGATGACTATGAAGCCTGGCTTGAAGAAATGATTGAGCAGCTTGGTGGGGTAGACATATTTATTCCCGGTGTCAGTGCCGGTGGTGGTGCAGATAGTGAACGAAATTGGTGGAAGAGTTTTGAAGTAGATGTTCTATCGACTGTTCGAGGGTGTGAAGTGGTGATTCCCCACATGGAAGAATCGGGCGGCGGGGCTATTACCTTCATCACCACAACGGCTTCTGTAGAAACCTTTGGAGGTCCACAAGCTTACAATGCGATGAAGGGTTCGCTGCTAGTGTACGCAAAACAACTATCGCAAGAAGTAGGTAAAGATGGTATCCGCGTAAATTGTGTTTCTCCTGGACCTGTGTATTTTGAGGGAGGCGTTTGGCAAATGTTAAAAGACACAATGGCAAAATGGTTTGCAAAAGTTGAAAGGGACCACCCTTTGGGGCGATTAGGTACTCCAGAAGAGGTATCTAACTGCATCGTATTTTTATCTAGCCCTGCAGCCAGCTGGGTTTCAGGTACTAATCTGATAGTCGATGGTGGATTTACTAAACGAGTTCAATTCTGACGGTTAGCAATGAAAGTTATTCGCAAAAATAAAATTATTCGAAGCGATCCGAAAGAAAACCCCAAAGGAACGCCATTAGAGAAGTCACTTGAAGTTGATTTGGGTACTCAAATTATTCCTAAAGAACGTTACACAAGTAAGGAGTTCATGGAAAAAGAATGGGAAAATATATGGACTAAAGTGTGGCTATTAGGGTGCCGTGAAGATCAGATCCCAGATCCAGGTGACTATATTTGCACAAACATCGGCAGAGAGTCGGTTTTGATAGTTCGTCAACGCGATGGGGGTTTCAAAGCATTTCATAACGTTTGTATGCATCGTGGAAATCGGTTAGCTGATGAAGGTTTGGGACATGCTGAGCCATTCGTCTGCGGGTACCATGGGTGGAAATATGACTCTGACGGGTCTTTTGCCGATATTCCGGATATTGAAACGTTCCCTCAAGGAAAACCACCTTGTAATGGTTTATCAGAGCTGCCATGCGGCACTTGGGCATCATTTGTTTGGTTCAGTCTCAACGTGCAGGTCGAGCCTTTAGAGGAATATTTAGGTGAATTGATCGGACACTTTGAGCCCTATCATTTTGAGCGAATGGCGATGACGCGATGGGTGACAGCTGAATGGGATTGTAATTGGAAGGCCTCCGTTGATGCTTTTGCAGAGTCGTATCATACGGCGCAAACGCACCCTCAGCTCCTGTGGTATCTAGAAGACCTTGATCTTCAAATCGATTTATATGACAGACATAGCCGTTATCTTGTTCCATTTGGTCTACTAAGTCCTAGGGTTGAGTCGGTAGGAGAAATACCCCCGCCTTTGAAAGCTATGTTGCATAGTGCTGGCATGGATCCAGCATCGTATGAGGGGTCAATGAACGATATTCGTGTTGCAGTGCAACAATACAAACGAGAAACGCAAATGGAGCAAGGTAAAGACTTCTCTGAATTGCATGATGAGCAACTTACGGATGATTTCAATTATTTAGTGTTCCCCAATGTGACGACAAATACGCATTCCGATGATCTCATGCTATTCAGGCACCGACCGCATCCTGATGATCCTAATAAAATGTTTTTTGATATTTGGATGTTTGAGCTAATTCCTGAAGGTGAGGAGTGGCCTCCATTACCGAAACATGATTTTCGGCCTGCAGGAAGTAGTCGTTCTTTGGGAATGGTTATTGATCAAGATGCGTCAAACTTAGCAACTGTTCAGGAGGGAATGAACAGCGCTGGGTTCCCCGGTTTATGGTTGTCTGATCAAGAACTTAGGCTACGGCATTTTCACAAGACTATTTCGGATTATGTAGGAGAGTAGTCGTGGTCAACGCATCAATGTAGGTAATATAACAAAATCAGTTCTTTTGGGGAGTTTTGATGATTAATAGTCGTGAAGTAGTCATTGTTGATGCGGTTCGTTCTGCTACTGCCAAGCCGAATAGTAGGCTTTCGGGATTCCATGTTACCGACCTGCTCGGTAATGTGTTGCAGTCCTTGTTTGAGAGAAACAACGTTAACCCTAATATTGTTGATCACGTTGCAGGTGGTTGCATAGCGCAGGTTGGTGAACAGGCAAACAATGTCACTCGCACGGCTTGGCTTGCTGCTGGGCTTCCAGTGCATGTCGGGGCATCGACGACATCTACGCAGTGTGGGTCTGGTCAACATGCAAATACGTGGGCTCATTCTCTTATCGGGGCTGGAATGGCTGACATAGTTGTGGTTTGTGGTGTTGAATCCATGTCGCATGTTCCAATGGCGTCCCAAATTCCTTTAGACGACAACGGGCATGCATACTTGGGTGAACGATACACAGATCGTTATAAAGAGATGTATGATCCAACGAATCAACTTGAAGGTGCTGAACGAATCGCAGCGAAGTGGGATCTTACGCGCGAAGAGCTAGATAGGTTTGGAGTGCGATCCCAAAATCGAGCCGCTGTTGCATGGAGTGAGGGACGCTTTGATGGTCAAATAATCCCATTTGATATTCATGGGGATGGTTCTCAAATGCACATTCAAGATGAGGGGCTTCGGGACACCACCTACGAGGCGCTAGCTAATCTCAAGCCAATTGCAGGGGTAGGGTACTTTTCGGAACCAGCAAAATACCATACTGCAGGCACCGCTTCGCAACTAGCTGATGCCTCCTCGGCGTTGCTTGTTATGAGCAGAGAAAAGGCTGATGAATTAGAGTTAACGCCACTAGCGAGAATCGTCAGTTCGTGCCTTGTAGGGAGCGATCCAGCATTGATGCTGACAGGGCCTATACCGGCAACAGAAAAGTTGCTTGATGATACAGGTTACTCAACGGATGATATTGACATATTCGAAATCAACGAGGCTTTCGCTGCTGTGGTCCTGGCATGGGCAAAAGAAATGAAAATTGAAATAGATGATCGCGTAAACCCCAATGGAGGGGCTATCGCTATAGGGCATGCACTAGGATCAACTGGTCCGCTATTAATTACGAAAACCGTTCATGAACTTCACAGATCAAATGGAAAGCTTGGGTTGATCAGTATGTGCTGTGGCGGTGGTTTAGGAACTGGAACAATCATCGAACGACTGTAAGCGTGAGGCCGTACCTGGTCTCTAAGTTTCGGCTTCTGCTTTTTGGATGAGGTTATTAAGCATTCTTGAGAAGATCACAATGTGTGCCGGCAATAGTGCGTACCAATAAGCTCTACCCAAGACTCCTTTCGGTACGAAGAGAGCTTGTTGGGTAACGAGTATTTTTTTGTTCTCCTGCTTTTCAATATTCCATTCCAGCCATGCATGGCCAGGGACTTTCATTTCGGCAAGCAAACGCAATCCGTTAGATGTAACGGACGTGACCTTAAAGAAATCCACGGTATCTCCAACGCGAAGATCGCTTGGGTGTCGGCGACCCCTACGAAGTCCAACTCCGCCAAGCAGCTTGTCAACAAATCCTCGGATCGCCCAAAGCCAATTGAACGCAAACCATCCATTGTCTCCTCCTACTGAACAGATTGTCTTCATAACGGACCTCTCGGAAGCATGAGATAATGCTTCTCGTTTGTCAACGAGTATTTTACCCCCAGACCAAACAGGGTCTGTTGGTTCTGGTCGCGCAGGGTCCTTGAAACTGCTTGTATCCGACCATCGAGTGGGAATCTCTAATTCCTGTATTCTTGCTAATGCTTTCCCTATGGCGCTATCCAATGTGTCCTCATTTTTGAGTTCCTGCCCCTTGCGGTTTTCATGCTGCACGACAACATCTGTAGTTAAGGAGTCAATGAGTGCTCTAGCTAATGTAAAAGGTAGTGGGCTAACCAAGTTAACCCAATGTGATGAAAGTCGAGGAGTAAGAACAGGGACTGGGAGTATGACTCTTCTACGAAGTCCGGCGACCTTTGTGTAGGCGTGCATCATCTCTCGATATGAAACAACTTCAGGTCCACCTATTTCTCTAATCTGATTTTCATATGAGTTGTCTTGTAAGACATGAAGTAAATTGTTGAGGACGTCACCTATTGATATTGGTTGGCATTTGGTTTTTGTTACCCACCGTGGGACAACCATGATAGGAAGGACCTCAACCAAGGACCTCAACATTTCAAATGAGGCGCTACCTGAGCCGATGATAATGGCGGCTCGCAGTTCAGTTACAGGGGTAGGCCCGCTAGCGAGAATTTTTCCCACATTATGTCTACTTTGAAGATGCAAAGACTTTTCCAAGTTGTCTTCCCCAAGGCCTCCAAGGTAGACGATTTGCTTTAGATTGCTTTGTCTAGCAGCGTCAGCGAAAACACCAGCCATATTTTCTTCAGCCTCAGCAAAATTTCGTTCTGCAGTCATTGAATGAACGAGATAAAACGCTCGGTTAGCTCCTGCCAAAGCCATCAATGTCTGATCTTGGCTTTGAAGGTCAGCTTCAACGATTTCTACATCTTCGGACCATGACCGATTCGCCAGCGATTCTCTGGAACGTGTGACACAACGAACTCGGTAACCGGATTCTAGTAAGCGCGGAACTAGTCTCCCCCCTACATACCCAGTGGAGCCGGTCACCGCTATTACTTCGCTGTCTGCCATGTCTCTACCTTATTAGTTCGATCATGAATTAGGTATTTAGGATTTCCCAATCATGCGGAGAGCTTCCATTCGAGATGACATATCCTCGCGAAATACTCCATGGACTGCGCTCGTGACTGTGCTTGAACCGGGCTTTTGTACGCCTCGCATCGACATACATAAGTGCTCTGCCTCGACAACGACAATCACGCCTCTTGGTTCTAAAATTCTTTGAAGCGAATCGGCAACTTCGGTGGTTAAACGCTCCTGAACTTGAGGTCGCCTAGCATAGCCATCTACTATGCGGGCGAGTTTGGAAAGGCCTGTAATTCTGCCATTTGCGCTCGGTATGTAACCCACATGCGCTTCTCCAATGAACGGAAGAAGGTGGTGTTCGCATAATGAATATACAGGGATACTTTTGACAAGAATCAACTCATCGTGGTCGTGCCCAACATCAAAAGTCTTTTCTAAATGGTGCGATGGGTCTTCTAACAAGCCGCTGCACACTTCGGCATACATGCGCGCAACACGCGCAGGAGTGTCAAGGAGGCCATCGCGCTCAGGATCCTCACCGATAGCGTACAGGATTTCAGTAACTGCTCGTTCTATGCGTTCGTGATCAACCATATTCATTGTAATAGGGGATGGTTATATCAAAGCATTTTCTATTTGTTTGTGCCAAATAGCCAAGGATTGAGTCTATATAGTCAAATATATGTATCCAGGGCGGGATTATTCAATATGAAAGTCAGACATCTAACAGATGCTCAATTTGGGAGCGTTATAACAGAGATTGATTTAGAAAATCTGACTAATGAGCAGTCTGTGAGAATCCGCTCCCTTTGGAATGAGCGCGCACTTCTGATTTTTCCCGAAGTTCATCTGTCAAAACAAGGTCAGGATGACTTTGCTTTGGTGTTCGGAGAACTTGAATTCCCTCGAACAGCGATAAGTAACGTAGGTAAAAGCGGCTTCATTCATAGTCAGCCAGATGATGATATCGTAAAGGTTATTCGCGGCAATGAAGGTTGGCATCATGACAGTACCTACATGCCTGTTCAGGCTCTTGGAGCTGTGTTTAGCGCAGATATCGTCCCTGATAAAGGTGGTCTGACTGGGTGGGCAGATATGAGAGCTGCATACGAAGCATTGGATATTGGAATGCAAGAAAAGGTTCAAACCCTGTCTGCGTATCACTCGTATTATTACAGCCAGGGTCGTGATGGTTATTTACCCAATGAGCAAAATGATGATGGTACCTATAATGCATATGGTTTTCATGCTGGGGAAGCATGTCTTCGCCCGCTGGTTAAAATTCATCCAGTTACGAAACGTCCAAATTTGCTGATAGGGCGTCATGCACACAACGTTAGGGGAATGGGCTCAGATGAATCAGAANAATTTATGGATGNNCTTAATCAATTCGCTTGTGTTGAGTCAAGAACATACTTTCACCAATGGTGTGAGGGNGATGCTGTTGTCTGGGACAATAGGCGTCTTATGCATAGAGTGACACCATTTGATATGTCGAAACCGAGGCGGATGTGGCACACACGGATAGCTGGAAATCCCCACACTGAACTTGCTGAGAACTACAGATAACATTAGTGGAGCTATTGAGGTTTATACATGAAAAGGCCAACCGTAGATGAAGCTCTCAGGGTTCTAGAAGTCGGACGAGATGCAACATGGGACGAAATTCGGACTGCTTACAGGGATAGCGTTCGCTCAGTGCATCCAGATATCAACACAAGTCAAGTCAATAGCAATCTCATTATTTCCCTCAATGAGGCTTATGCGACCTTAGTAGCAGTCACTAATAATGGGAAAAAGCCTATTCCTGTTGAGNAATCACCCCCGCAGNAAGAGCCGGATGCGAAAAGTGTTGTGCGTTTCTCTGATAGTGCTGACCCCTTCGATTTAATTCTTGATGTTAGCCATGATGTCGGTGATGTAATTTACGTCAGCGAAGAAGAAGGACTAGTGCAGGTGCTGATAGATGCTGGTAAACGCACTGAATCTATATTGCTCGCACAAATTGATAATAGTGTGCTCCCTATCCAAGTNCTGTTCACACTTGAGTTGCAATCTGGTGACCAGCCATTAGATATTGTTAATTTAGTATCAAAATTTGGGGATTTTGAAGCTATCTAACTTCACGCAAAAAAATTCTTTGNAGCGTCCCAAAATTCAGGGCTAACCAACTTTAGAGATCCAACAGCTTCCTCGAGAGGAATAGTTACGATGCTCCCATTCTGTAATGCAACCATTTTTCCGTACTCNTTGTTCTGCGCTGCATCAATCGCGGCTATTCCTAACCGAGTTCCTAGGACCCTATCAAATGGGTTAGGTGAACCCCCGCGTTGAACATGGCCTAACACTGTTACACGTGTTTCAAAGCCAGTTCTGCTTTCGATTTCTTTAGCGATGACATTTGAGATTCCCCCCAGTNTCTTATGCCCATATTGATCTAATCCGGGTTCACGCAATTCCATTGTTCCTTCTTCAGGTAGGGCNCCCTCAGCTACTACAACAATTGAGGCATACCGGCCTGCGTTATGCCGACGTATGAGAGACTCAGCAACACTGTCAATGTTGAATTTTTCTTCAGGTATGAGGACTAGTGTTGCTCCGCCAGCCATTCCTGCCCACGCAGCTATGTGACCTACATGGCGGCCCATCACTTCAGCGATCATTATACGGTCATGCGATTCAGCNGTTGTATGAAGTCGGTCAATTGCCTCTGTCGCGATATCGACAGCTGTTGAAAAGCCGAATGTCATTTCTGTTCCGCCTATATCGTTATCTATTGTCTTGGGGACCCCTATGACATTAACAACGTCATCATTTTGGAGTTCTAATGCGCACGACAAAGTCCCCTCACCGCCAACAACTATTACCGAGTCAATATCTAGCTTTCTGCAGACATCTTTAACGATGTCAGTGCCTCCCTCTAGCATGTACGGGTGATCGCGTGTAGTTCCGAGAATTGTTCCGCCACGAGGGAGNGTCCCACGCATGCGCTCAACGGTTAGCTCTTCGTACCGTTGATCAAGGATTCCTCTCCATCCATCGTGGAAACCAAATACTGTCGTTCCATAATGTCTCTCTGCCTTACGAACTACAGCGCGTATAACAGCGTTCAATCCGGGGCAGTCCCCACCGCCAGTTAGAATTCCNANNTTCATGCNATCTCNNTATTCGTNGNNAANGTTTANCTGANGGTGNCATGANTNTACNGGCCTTCNGCTACCTCTCTGGAGCGNTCNTGAAGGTCNGCAACAGGAGTTATGACNGCNGTNCCTCTCGCNATGATCGGGTGNAGTCCGTTATGGATATCNTCNGCCGANTCNGCGTCAATAATATANAACGATTTATGGCCAGGGCCATCTATCCANGCNCCGATNACNTCAACATTATTGGCTTCAAGTGAATCAACAACAGATCCAAANGAACTTAGAAACAAATCNGTGTCGTTAATAGGACATGTGAGCTCATTATGGAAATGATAAACATGAAAGATCATAGAAGCCTCCTATAAGGGAAACAATAGNGNTCCTCAGTATAGATTCACGGTTTTGGCATGAATTAACTTTCCTGAAAAAAANTAGAAACAAACGCCTAGTATCTTAAAGGCGTCAATACATAAAGGAGAGTTTGAATGTTAGTTATGGTTTCGTGGGAGATATACCCAGATAAGAAAATGGATGCATTCGCTGCATTTGGTCAAATGACCCCTGAGGATGATGCAGCCGATCTTGGTTTAGATGTCAAACTCGTAGGTCGATGGCATGATCTCGCTGCCGGAACGGGAACAGCGATCGTTGAGAGTGCAAGCGTTGAAGCTGTTTACTCATGGATTTATAACTGGGCGCCTATGATCGAATCGACAATAACTCCGGTCCTTGATGATGAGACTGCTAGAGCGATTCTGAAAGAAAAAATGGCGTAAGACTTAGATGGTTTGGGGGTAAAAAAAATTGAGGGAAGCNGCGTAACGCCTTCCCTCAATTTTTATTTTTATACTTTGTGCGGATTAGCTTCCCGGTGCCCGATACGCTGCGCCTTTNACCTTCTCCGCTGCAGCATCAATATCCCCTGGTGTGAGTAGAGGCGTGATGCTAACTGAAACGGTTCCGGATGAAGATACAGCCATGGTAGCTGCTGCTGCAGTTGCATCATCAGGCATTTCNCAGAAGCCGACGATATCGTCAGTCCCCCAAACAAAGTACATTGACTCAAGGGTTCCCCCCANAGACTCAATCAACGCTTTGGCCTGTTCGAGGCGAGCAGTGCCGCCTTCAGCCATAAGAGCTTTCGCTCCTTCAGCGTTGTATGAGCCTTTAATCATGTAATGAGGCATATCTAACTCCTTAACCTTTGATATTACGAACATAACGAACTGGTAGTGGTACTGCCCATTTGTTNGGACATATTTACATTCCGTTAACAAAGATTAATTGTCATTGCCTTCTATTTCTNTAACTTGTCAAACTATGCAAAANGGTTTAAAACTTCCNNTAAGGGGAACCGCGAAAGGCAAAAATGAAAAAGTTAGCGATCCTCATGTCCATTCTGAGTATGTTTGCGTTCATAGCATGTAGCAGTGATAACGGAAACGAGTCACAAGCAGATCCACCTGTGAGGGGTGAGTATGGGGCTGATACGGTAGAGCTCACTCAGCAGTCAGACATTTTGGACCTTGAAGAGCGTATCGCAGCTCTCGAGGCCGAACTTGCAAGCCTGCCCGCAGGGCCCCAAGGACCCGCCGGGCCAGCAGGACCCGCTGGACCTGCCGGTGAGCAGGGACCTGCCGGTGAGCAAGGACCTGAAGGACCAGCCGGGCCAGCAGGAGCAACCGGAGCGACCGGAGCAACCGGAGCGACCGGAGCTACAGGGTCTGATGGGGCGCTCGCAGGATTAACCTGCAATGATGAAGAATTCGTCGCTACGTTAAGTAGCTCATGGCAATGCGCTGAACTTGGAGTAACTCAAGGCGGAAGCTTAAGCGGAACCGTCGCCAACAACCAGTGCTGTGATATCGGAAATTGGGTCGCAAATGAGGGGTATTCAGCCGTTGGCCTCGACACAAACCAGATTTGTGACGATTACGACTGCTTTTTTGCTGTTGTTGGGGTTGCCGATCATAGTATTTGCACGCTCAGCGGAAGCGTAGGTAATGACAACTTCACCCACACCTCACCTGACGTGCTTGTGGATTCCAGCAGAATGCGGGTTGACTGGACGGGTGTTACAGGTAATCCTCTTGACTTTTCTCAAGGTGATTCTTTGTCCGTACAAGTAACCTGCGGGCAGGGAGTCGTCGCAGCACAATAAAGCACACAGCTTTGATATTTGAATGCGTTAGGTGATGGNTTTCTGAAGTTCGGAGCGTACTTCTCCGGGTTCAGGGAACCGTCCCGTCGCGTGCTTTGAGTAGATGAGGGTTCCGTTGACTTTCACATCAAAAATGCCCTTGTCCCCTGGGAGCAGCGTGAGCGAAGCCATTTGGTGTTGGTATTCGCTCATGATTTCGTGGGCGACGCGTACCGCGTCACTTGAGTAATCTCAAGGGATGCAGTACTCGATCGTAATTTCAAGNTTGCTCATTGGAATCATCACCTTCGTNCTTCTTGNTCTCATCTTCAGTCTCGTCCTCGTCGTCCTTGAAATGCCATAACCCACCTAGAAGGCTNCGGTCTGAGCCCTCACCAGCGGCTTCCTTATCTAAAAACTTATCCAAGGGTTTGAGCATGATGCCATGAACCAGTTCTGAACGATAGGTGGAGAAACGCTTGTTACGGTTTTGTATGAGGAACGGATTGCTATCCATGCTTGAAAACCTCTTGGCTTCGCGTTCTTCGGCGCGCAACTCAAGGTTTTCCTTCAACGCAATAAATTTCTTACCTATGGTTCTTAACCATGTGAATTTCTCAGCCATACAATCTCTGCTCTTAGTTTAGAGCATGTTGAGGTTCATGTAGGTGTTGAAGAGTAGTCGGTTCCCNGCACACACNTATTTCTNATTGTNCCAATACCTTCAATCGNTGTTTCGACGATATCTCCGTCATTGAGAAAGGATCCGTTTCTGAACCCGACGCCNTCAGGGGTGCCACTGAAAATGATGTCACCAACCACAAGTGAAGTAATAGATGAAATATATGAAATCAGTGTCGGAATATCAAAGATCATATTCGATGTTCGGTCGCGTTGACGAACCTCACCATTAACAGTTGTCCTGATTTCGAGATCANTAGGGTCNGTAAAGGAATCGGTGGATACNAGATACGGTCCGGTCGGACCGAATGTGTCAAATGATTTACCGAGATTGAACTGGGCTGGTTGGTCCTTGTATTGCACTCCACGGTCAGAGAAATCCTGCCCAACACTCAANCCTAAGATGTGAGACCACGCCTCCTCCNTTTTGATGTCTTTACCGTCTTTNCCAATGACCACTACGAGTTCNCCTTCNTAATCGCATTTGTCACTGCGCANAATCACATCATCAGTTGGGCCACTGATACAGGACGGAAATTTCGTAAACACCATTGGCGTGCTCGGGGTTTTCGATGCGGCCTCCTCCACATGGAGTTGATAGTTGAGGCCAACGCCAAAAGAATTCCTAGGGTGGGGAATAGGTGCACATACATCAACATCTGCAATAATGCCTGACGGCTCATAATCGCCTAACTGCGCAGCGTAATGATGCAGAAGGTCACTGTTCTGAATAGCTTCCATAGCGTCCGGAGAAACAACACCATTGGTAACNGTGTCAAGGTCAAAAAATGTTTCGCCNTGNACNAGGGCACTCCGATCATTGATATTCGCAAATGTGAATGGCACTNNTAAGCCTTTCAAAGGAGACCTAATTAATTAACCCCAACGATACCGCCCGCTGTGTTTCTTCCTCAACCATAATGTCCGCATCAACTTGTAAAAGCCATCCTTTTGACACGCTTTCCGCTGCAGCAGTTTCTAACTCCTGAACATAAGAATCAAGAGACCCATACATGTCCATCAACGTTTCGGTGTTTAACTCGATTGTATTTCCGAAAAGGAAACAAAAACCCTCAGTCGTAACAGGGTCACCAGATAAGACACGAAGAGGCGCCATCACTGGAGGAGTCCGCACCCCACCTAACGCTATTCCCAGTGCATCCCTCGCCACGATAAGTTCCTCGCTTTCCTCAAGCTCAATTCGTGGAGACGAGTCAGGTGCTTCCCCTGAAGCGATCCAGTCATTTAGCTGATGGAACGCTGCCTGCAACGTCTCATGCTGTGGTCCGTCATTGATCAGGTTCTCACATCCGATGACAGCACCAAGATTAGCTCGACGAGGTANACCGTTAGCATACGATAAGGAATACGTGTCAGAGTGGGCCGCGCCGGCAACTTCCCATGTNCGAATATGCTCTGCGTCATCTTGTCGCGCTAAAGCATATNGAAGCAACGTCACNTCAGTTTCTGCTTCAAAAATAAGAACAGGNACATCAACATCAGACCTAATCAGAGTTGACGTTCCCCATTCTTCCAATGAAGGATGAGGAGCACCATCACCTCGACCATGTATAAGGTANCCNTCAAAAACTCCCACAATCGGATCAACAGCATTAATNTANGANGTTAAAAACGCTGCNGANTGNGACTGTCCTGTAGCAATTAATCTCTTAGGTTCGAACCCATATTGATCGCTGAGCCACTGGAGGGCTCCCAATGTCGACTGCGTAAAAATATCAAAGGAGAATGCATCACCTGGATGAGCCAGATCCCCATAACGGTCTGGGTCACGTGTCGGTAACCCTCGAGTATCTAACAATCCGCTGGGAATACGACCAGTATCTCTCCCCATAATGCCAACAAGCTGCGCAGAAACGCCGATAAAGGCATGACCCTCTCGACCCATCTCCTCAGAAATAAACGCCCAGGTATTAGTGTTATCCACTCCTGCTGTCACGTTCATCCATTCAGCAACGACAACACCGCTAAATGATTCAGCAGATGGAAAGCGAACCAAAACTCGGATTTTATATTCCGCCAAGCTATCTTCTTCAACAACCCATTCCCCGTCGGCAGTCAGATCACGAACGGGCTTATACGACGTTGCTTCACCGCCGATAAGTAATTCAGCCTCGCTAAAACCATTAGGAAGAGGAGCGGCCCCAAGGGGCTGAAGGATCCCTCCACCTAATCCAGTCGCATCTGTGACTTCACTTGCCGATCTGACTAGTCCAGAGGGCTCCGGCATGGCCTCAATGCCTGGCTCCTCACTATTAGGAGTCGTTGCGGGAGAGTCAACGGTTTTATTGTCGGATTTCTCTTTTGATTCTTCAATAGTGGTTTCAGTGACGAGTGGCGTCTCTCCCTTGACGGGTTCATCGGTCATAGATAATTCGTCATTACTGCAGGCAATAATCAAGGCACAGTAAAGACAACTAACAAAAACAATGGCACGAGACATAAATTCTCCTGACCGTACTTTAGTGAAATAATTTCAATCGTACATCTTTCCACCAATTGAAAAGTAGTGAAGACTATCAATAAGACAAGGAGAACATATGACGTATACGCCAGAGCAACTATCTGACAGGGAAAAGATTCGTGAAGCAGCAATGCGCTACAGCTATGGAGTGGACCGGCTCGACCCAGATGTCATGAAATCAGCCTATTGGCCTGAAGCAACCGATGACCATGGAAACTTCGTCGGCAACGCTCATGAATTCGTTGACTACTGCATGGAAGCGCATCTTCGATGGAAATGGACAATGCACTCCATCTATAACCACCAAATTGAATTAGAAGATGATGGCATCCACGCCAAAGGAGAAATCTACAACATCTCTCATCTCTGCCGAG
>PATO01000036.1 GCA_002712415.1 Actinomycetota bacterium
GAAGCGAAATTTGCTGAAGATTTAGACGCAGATAGCCTTGACTTGGTAGAGCTAGTTATGGAACTTGAAGAGGAGTTTGATATAACTGTCGAAGAAGAAGAACTTCAAGACTTACCAACGATAGGTGATGCATTTAAGCTTATATCTAGCAAATTGTAATGAAAAAACGGATTGCCATAACCGGTGTAGGCGTTGTTAGCAGCGCTGGTATTGGCAATGAAGCATTTTGGAATTCATTACTTAATGGAGTTCCAAAAAATGGGTTTTTGATTGAAGACTTTGATCCGCTTCCTTTCTTTGATGGGAATGCCAAAGAGGCTCGAAGAGCCGACAGATTTCAGCAGCTTGCTCTTGCTGCAGCTAAAGAAGCTATCGATCAGGCTGGAGACCTCGTAATTGATCCCACTGAGGTCGGAACGATGATAGGAACGGGTGTAGGGGGATTAGGGACGCTTGAGAATCAGGTCAAAGTATTTCTAGACAAAGGCCCGCGCAGAGTTTCGCCATTTCTAGTCCCGATGATGATGGCAAATGCTGCTTCTGCAAGCGTCTCTATGACGTATGGCTTTCAAGGACCATGCGAAACAATCGTAACAGCCTGTGCCGCAGGCACACATTCCATAGGTCGGGCTGCTGAGCTCATACGTTCTGGCAAAATTAAAGCTATGGTCGCTGGCGGCGCTGAAGCTACTCTGACACCCATAGGTACTCAAGGTTTCGTTAACATGACTGCAGTATCTAAGGAAGGAATAAGCAGACCTTTTGACACCCAGCGAGATGGCTTTATGCAATCCGAAGGAGCTGGAGTCCTTATCTTAGAGGAATGGGACCATGCAATCTCAAGAGGGGCAGATGTGCTCGCTGAATTACTGGGCTCAGGAAGCACTGCTGATGCTCATCACATAACTGCGCCAGCCCCTGAAGGAAATGGTGCTGTTAGGTGTATGGAAATAGCACTGAATGACGCTGGTCTATTACCAACTGATATTGGGCAGATAAATGCTCACGGTACCTCTACACCTCTAAATGATGCTGCTGAAGCTCAGGCTATCGCAAGAGTTTTTGGAGATTCTAATCCCTATGTTACTGGAACTAAGGGTGTCACCGGACATTCATTAGGTGCCGCAGGCGCGTTAGAAGCAGTTGCAGTAGTACTCTCGATATTGAATGAAACTATACCGAGGACTCATGGAACAACAGAAATTGATCCCGAATTTGGAAATTTGAACCTTGTTTATTCTGATTCAATTCATTGGAGTCCAAAGCCTACCATTAGTAACTCATTTGGATTTGGTGGCCACAACGGCTCAATCGTAATTGGCCCAGCCTAACGCATTACTTTTCAACAGCTATAAACATTAACTCAGCTGAGCATGCTAAATTCCCGTTGACAAACGCTTCACCTGAGGCTTTTCCGCCGCGAGCAGATAGCCGAAGTACTTCAACTTGAAGCTTGAGAGTATCTCCTGGAACTACTTGTTGTCTGAAACGTGCATTTTCAAGTCCGCCGAAGAGAGGCAATTTATCTTCAAAACGGTTGTCCTGAAGAACAACGTACGCTCCTAATTGTGCGATAGATTCGCACATTAAAACACCCGGAAGCGTTGGGCGGCCCGGAAAGTGGCCTTTGAAAAAATATTCATTACCTTCAAGAACCCATAACGCTTCTGCAGATTGACTTGGAACTAGGTCAGTTATCTTTGAGATAAACAAAAAAGGATCTTTATGCGGAAGAATAAGCGTTGGGTCTGGGAAGGTCATAATTTCTATTCTAAAACTGGATTAGGGGCCGTCTAGGACGGCCCCTAACCCAGTAAACATCAAAGATCAGGTTGAGGCTTTTGCCGCTGCTTTAAGCTTGGAACCTGCAGAAATTTTAATGGTATTCGCTGCTGCGATCTGGATTGTCTCTCCTGTTTGTGGGTTTCTTCCGGATCGTGCTGCACGGTGTCCTCGTTCGAATGTAANAAAACCGCTNAGTACAATCTTGTCNCCNCCTNCGCAAACTGCGCTNGTAACNGTCTCTTCNAGCCCCTTTAGGACTTTGTCAACATCACTTTGGCTAACGCCAGTGCTACCTGAAATAGCAGCACACAGTTCTGACTTATTCATATTTTCCTCCTATGCTACGGGCTTATCCCTAAGCAGTTAACACTTAATGTGTAAGCACCAAATTACACTGTTGTAACACTAAATGTGGATCATTCGGTTAAAAATAGCTAAATAGTGCCTTTGCTTTAAGAATATTTGTTTGAATTNNNTCAAATTTTCCAAAAAAAATTAGGGGCTACCCGGAGGCAGCCCCTAACTTTAAGAAGTTTTACCTTCCGACTCCCTTGCCTAGAGCAGAAATTGCTGCATCTTTGATCGGGCCAAAAGCGAGAATGATAATTGCAAGAGCAACGTCTGAACCGAAGTCACCCATACTGAGAATTTCAGTATCGACTCCGTATCCAGCAACGGATGCATCTGTGATTACCACAAACAGGTAAGCCCATATTAGGGATAGGTTTGCGCCGATGACAGGAATACCCTTAAGCATCCCTCCCACTCCAGCGACGTCNAGAACGCTATCTAGCACTGCGATGACGCCTTGCAGCAGCATTCCCATGATTATAAGTGTGACAAATGTTGCCATCATAATTTTGAAAGCTCCTTGTTTAATTTAAACAACGGACCAAGATCCTCAACTTGGTTGATTAGCTTGGCTACTTCTAATTTAGCTCTTTTCAGCCTTTGGTGTGACGATAGTTACACCACTCAACAAAAAAATGAATCTCATACTTCATAAAANGGCTTTGAACAGGGTTTTTAAGCCAAATAATGTAATGACAATTTTCCGATTTTTTTGGAAAAATNCGTGTATTTTTAGCCGTTATCAAGCGCTGAGCGGAATTCTGCGACTAATTTTCCAACAGATTCTGGTCCTCCGCCATCCAATAATTGCTGCACTATCGCTGATCCAACGATGCAACCGTCCGATACCTTGGAAACCTCTACAGCTTGGTCAGGTGCCCCAATCCCTACACCAACCAAAACTGGTTTTTTCGTGATCTCTTTGCAGCGACCGGCGATTATTTTTGCGCTTTCGGCTAATTCTTTTCTGGCGCCTGTTGTTCCAAGTAATCCNACNGCATATACGAAACCCTTTGTTTCTTTACAAACTTCTTCGAGGTGTTCTTGGGTTGTTGTTGGAGCCGCGAACAAGATTGCTTCTCTATTCTCCATATCAGCAGCAGATTTCCATGAATTAGCTTCGATCAAAGGAAGGTCAGGAAGAATAGCTCCTGATATTTTGGCCTCGCTCAAATATGAAGCGAATCTCTCTAAACCAAATCTATAGACGACATTGTAGTAAGTCATGACTGCAAGCGGGATATCAACATCTAATGAAGCGATTTCGTCGATTATTTGCAAGGGTGTTACTCCAGCTGAGAGGACTAGATCGTTTGCNNCTTGTATTGTTGGGCCATCCATNACGGGNTCAGAGAAGGGTATGCCNATTTCTATCGCATTGGCGCCTGCTTCAGCTGCAGCGGAAATGGCCTCCAAATATCCATTAAATCCGCCTGTGATGTATGGTACAAGACATTTGCGCCCATCTGAAATTACCCGAAGAAGTGTATTCTCAATTCCTTCTTCGCGTAAGGTCATCCAAGGACTTCCATCATNTGTGTAGCATCCTTGTCCCCGCGTCCGGAGAGGTTAAGCAGAACAGCTTTGCCAGAGAGATATTCNCGTTCGCGACTCATCCATGCAAGTGCGTGAGCAGGTTCTAGTGCAGGGATTATCCCTTCNGTTCTTGAAAGTAGTTGAAATGCCTCCACTACCTCTTTGTCACTAACTTTTTCATATCTTGCTCTNCCAGTCTCAGCTAAGTGTGCGTGTTCCGGCCCAATNCCNGGATAATCTAACCCTGCTGAGATTGATTCTGCTTCAAGTACCTGGCCCCATTCGTCCTGAAGTAGGTAGGACAGAGACCCATGTACGACTCCGGGTATGCCGCGCGCTATTGCGGCTCCTCCCGCAGGCTCAACTCCNACAAGTTCTGCATCAGTCTCTACGAATCCAGAGAATATACCTAAAGCATTAGATCCACCACCGACACAAGCAGTNACCACATCAGGATTGCTTCCTAGGATGTCTTGACATTGTGAATAAGCCTCTAGCCCAATAACTCTGTGGAATTCTCTGACCATCCATGGATAAGGGTGAGGGCCCATCACTGATCCCAGGCAGTAATGGGAATCCTCTACGGTCGCTACCCAATCTCGCATGGCTTCATTTATTGCGTCCTTTAATGTTCTGCTTCCCGATAAGGCAGGGCGGACTTCNGCACCCAATAGGCGCATTNNAAANACNTTCAACTTCTGCCNCTCAATATCTACTTCCCCCATNTAGACNACGCANTCCATCCCGAATAGNGCAGCNGCNGTTGCTGTTGCCACACCGTGCTGNCCGGCTCCAGTTTCTGCNACTAGTCGGGACTTNCCCATGCGTTTAGCNAGCAACGCTTGCCCTAGAACATTNTTGATCTTATGTGAACCNGTATGATTNAGNTCTTCTCTCTTNAGNAGNACTTTGTANCCAAGCTCGTTTGATATCCTCTCACATTCTGTAATGGGAGATGGTCTGCCCGCATAATCCTTGAGTAGTGCGCTTAGCTCGTTTCGAAAGTCCTCTGATCCCCATGCTTCTCTAAAAGCTTTTTCTAATTCTTGACAAGCAGGAATTAGTGTCTCAGGGACAAACATTCCACCAAAGTTGCCGAAACGTCCGTTTTCTAGGGGTTCCGTCATCGCCATGTTGGATCCTCCTTCCAATCGTAGGGGGTGTTTGATTCATCTCCATTATCGCCCAAAGATTGAAGGTATTGACTAGTTTTCTTTGCTTCTTTAATGAAATCTCTGACCAAAATAGGGTCTTTAACACCAGCCTTACGCTCGACTCCTGAAGCAACATCTACGCCCCAAGGCCGTACTTTCCGGATCCCTTCACTAACATTTTGAGGTGTTAGCCCGCCTGCAAGGATGAGCGAAACTCCAGCAGGCCCATTTTCTGCCATTTGCCAATCAAAAACTTCACCCTCCCCGGGAGTTTCTGAATCAACTAGTATTGCGTCTGCACCGAAGTCTTTTGCGTTATAAAATGCTTGGGACCCTGCTGACACTGCTTTAAAAACAGTACGAACCTCCTGTTTGATACGTTTAACGTTCTCTGCAGTTTCCACACCATGTAATTGAGCTGCCATCAGCCCAGTTTCGTTCACTACTGAAATCACTCTTTCCGGAAGGTCATTTTGAAAGATTCCGACTGTTAATACGTCGGGAGGCAATCTTCGGGCTATCTCGGCAGCCCGTTGTGTAGCTATTTTCCGCTTTGACCCATTAACGAAGTTGAAACCGAGAGCATCTGCCCCTACTGCTAGCGATAATAACGCATCATCTTCATTAGTTATGCCACAAATCTTTACGAACATAATTTGACGTTATCGGAAATTATTGCGAAATAAAGGTTTCGTTTAGAGGTTACGTAATTGTCTAACCAATTCTTCGGGAAAATCAGACACCACCAAGGATTCACCTATTAAAACTGCATCGAATCCTGCGGCTTTTAATGGTTCTGCATCCGATAATGATCTAATCCCGCTTTCGGCCACTCTAATTATGTGCTCGGGAATTTCACTAACAACACGTAAGGCTCTCTTCTGATCTACTTTGAAAGTTTTGAGGTCTCGTTGGTTGATTCCCACCATTTTTGCTCCAGAGTCAAGAGCGATCTCGACTTCGGCCTCATCATGTGTCTCAACCAACGCAGCAAGATTCAAATCTTCGCAAAATTCAATAAATTCTGCGAGTAATTTTTTCTCTAGAGCAGCAACAATCAGTAATACACAGTCAGCGCCCATGATCTTCGCATCGCAGATATCTCGGAAATCAACCGTGAAGTCTTTTCGCAGGATAGGCACTTCAACCGAACGTCGAACATTCAGTAAATCCTCTCTTGACCCACCAAAATGTATATAATCCGTCAGGACAGAGACACATGCCGCACCGGCACGCTCGTAAGCTTGTGCAAGATCTACCGCATCTAAATTGCTTTTTAATTCACCCTTGGATGGAGATCTTCGTTTGATTTCAGCAATTACCGAAAGCCCCTTTTCAGCTAGAATTTTCTCTTGGAAACTGGGTCTATTATTTTCTTTGGTAGATATCTCTTTGAGTAGTTGGTCCAATGATCTGAGATCATTTTCTGCTCTGTCTCTATGATAAGAAAGTATCGAATCTAAGTAGGTTCCTTCGGTCATCAACCTATTCCCTCTAGAGGAAAAGTATTTTGCTGGGAGTTAATAGACACAGTATTGCCTTTTACTTTCCCCTCGCTCGCTAAGGAAGCTTTCCGCATTATATATGCCAGCCCAACCGTTAAATTACTTTCAGAAGCGACTGAGGTGAGTTTCCCAACTGAAGACCCATCTACTTCCACTTCATCCCCTATTGCCATACTTTCTTGGCACGCAACTAGCATCAAATTCTTAGGTACTTTATTACCCCGGCTATCTATTCGAGCAATAAGTTCCTGACCGGTGTAACAACCCTTCGTGAAAGAAACACTCTTTTCAACTAACCCCGTTTCAGCTGGAATTACCTTCTCGTGTAATTCTGTTCCCATCTTTGGAATGCAATTTACTATTCTGAGGAAGTCGTAGGATTGTTTCGGCTCAGGAAACCTCTCGAAAATCGCTTTCGTGTCTCCGCCTATAATATCAACGCTGCTGATTTGAGGCCAGAGGGTCTGAGCTACAATTTGCTTTGAGCTGGATTTTCTAGCAAAAGAACTTGCATCTTTTCCAATTATTGTGATTCCTTCCCACTTTTCAAGAGTTAGCTCGCAGTCGGTTCGCAGCTTGAAACGAAGTAATCTTGCGAGAACTATCTCTCCGGAATCACTATCTATATCTAAAAGGTATTTATGCTCCCCAATGTGAGTTATTCTTAGCCAAGCGTTAACTTTCCCCTCCGGATTCAGAAGGAACGACCAGGCTGACTCTCCTTCTTCCATTGCGAGCACGTCTTGAGTTAGTTGACCTTGAAGATATTTGCCTGCATCGGGACCACTAACCGAGATTACATCGCGCTGCAATTTGAGAACACATGTTTCATTTTCGTAGGCTGCGCAAACCTTTTTAACCTTTTGCATTTCTCCGAACCCGTGTCATCTGTTCCGCAGGTTTAACTGCTGCTATGAGGGCTTTAGCCTTAGCCCAACACTCATTATATTCTGCGACTGGGTCGCTATCTACGACAATCCCTGCTCCAGCTTGAACCGATGCTCCTCTGGGGGTGATTACCATTGTTCGTATCGCTATTGCATTATCTAAGTTTCCATTGAAATCTAAGTAGCCCACTATGCCAGCGTATGGGCCTCGTTTAGTTTTCTCCAGTTCATCGATTATTTGCATCGCTCGAACTTTGGGCGCTCCGGAAACAGTCCCGGCAGGAAAAGCCGCCCTTAGTACGTCGACTGGCTCAAACTCCCTTGCTAACCTTCCAGATACCTGTGATGTGAGATGCATGACATGACTGTAGCGTTCTAATGTCTTTAGTTCGTCAACTTGAAGTGTGCCAAAGTCACTTATCCTTCCTAAATCGTTTCTGGCTAGATCCACCAACATAATGTGTTCAGCTAATTCTTTTGGGTCTACCAACAGGCTGTTAGCAAGGGCTTGATCTTCAGTTTGAGTTAACCCTCGTTTTCGTGTCCCGGCAATGGGGCGGCTTGTTACCGTATTGTCTCTCAATTGGACCAGTGGTTCAGGAGAACAGCCGACCAATGTAACTTCTTTGTTTTTTACGAAATACATATAAGGGCTTGGGTTTATTTGGCGCAGGACCCTATATACGTCAAAAGGGTTTGCCTCCAGATCAAAGTCGAAGCGTTGGGAGAGCACTACCTGAAAAATATCACCATCGAGAATGTAATCTTTTGCCTTTTCTACAATCTCGCAATAGTCATTCTCTGATATTGTTGGCTTCACCTCTACTAAATCTACTTTTAAATCCGGGGGGTCTAGCAAGGGTTCAGATAATGGTTTTGCTCCATCAAGCATTAAAGAATCTAATCGGCTCTTAGTTTCGTAATATGTTTCTTTAATTTCAGATTCTGAACTCTGAGGCTTGACAATGGCATTTGCTATAAGAAAGACCCTTTGGCTCCAATGATCGAAAGCTGCCACTTCACCAATTATCGATAGAATTGCGTCAGGCACTTGCAGGTCATCATTTGCAGGTGGAGGCAGGTCTTCAATCTCTCGCACAATGTCGTAGCCAAGATAGCCAAGTAACCCACTGTACATGGGAGGAAAGTTTTCGATCTGTGGTGCCGACAGGTTCCGTTGAAGTTTTCGAACTAATTCAAGAATTTTCCCATCATCGTCAAATTCAAGAGGTATCTCACCTTCAATCAGTAACTGGTTAGCTATTTTTTTTACGGTTAGAAGAGGGTTTCTTCCGATGAATGACCACCGACTCCATCGTTCGCCATGCTCTACTGATTCAAGTAGGAAACCTGATTCGTCACCTACAATCCTTTCGAAGGCTGATACTGGCGTGATGAGATCAGCAACTAGTTCTTTCCAAACAGGAATGACAGTGTGCGCCTTCGCATGCTCGACGAATTGCTCAAGCGAAGACTCCATTCTAGAGATAAAGTCCTGTTGATCCCTGATCAAGTCGTTCAGCGGCTACGGCATGGATGTCTCTTTCACGAAGAATTATGTAATCATTTCCTCGAACTTCGACTTCATACCTATCTTCTGGATTGAATAGAACTTGGTCACCGATTTCCATTGTCCTCACATTCGGACCAGTAGCCTTTACTTCGGCCCAAGCTAATCGTCGAGATACTTGCGCTGTTGCTGGGATTAAAATTCCACCAGATGAGCGCCGTTCTCCATCTTCGCCTGGCATTTCAACGAGTATTCTATCGTTTAGCATTTTCACTGGGAGACGCTCAGACGGAGTGGGCACTGCAGAGTTTGCTCTCTTTGATGTTGAAGGAGACTTAGATTTAGTCTTTGATGTCTTTGTTTTGTTCGATGATTCTTTTGTTTCCGTCACAGTCTCAACTTATCTTGTTTCTTGGAAAAGTGGCGACATGAAGGGTCAAGCATTTCTGTGACTATGCCGGCCTGACTGAGATCCCGCATGCAATCAAATAATTTTTGACGTCGCGTATCGTCAATTCTCCATAGTGAAAGACGCTTGCGGCAAGTAGAGCGTCTGCTTTCCCCTCCAGCACTCCTTGAGAGAAATGTTCTAGTGTTCCTACTCCCCCACTCGCNATCGTCGGGACATTCGTGGATTGNGAAACATTTGAAGTCAGTATGCAATCAAAACCNTCTTTGGTTCCATCGCGCCCCATAGAAGTAAGTAAAATTTCTCCAGCNCCGCATTCTTCACCTCGTTGCGCCCACTCCACTACATCAATNCCTGTGGGTGTTCTCCCTCCATGCACATAGACCTCGTAGCCCGANCTACAGTCAGANTTNTCACTCTTCTTTGCATCGATTGCTAAGACAACGCATTGAGTTCCGAATTCTGCAGCTATTTCGGAGATCAATTCNGGTCTTTCAACTGCNGCAGTATTTACAGAAATCTTTTCTGCTCCNTCGCGTANAAGCTTTCTAGCATCGTCNACANTGCGAATTCCACCNCCGATCGTNAAGGGAATAAAAATTTCTTCNGCGCACCGNCGAACAAGNTCNAAGACAGTTTCTCTTNTATCNGATGATGCAGTTATNTCT
The DNA here is from genome assembly GCA_002712415.1 of Actinomycetota bacterium. Lineage (GTDB taxonomy): Bacteria > Actinomycetota > Acidimicrobiia > Acidimicrobiales > UBA8592 > UBA8592. The sequence continues at coordinate 9,806 of PATO01000036.1, forward strand.
AANAAAACGATCTCATCAGCGCCTTCTTGATCATATTTTGATGCAAGTTCTACTGGATCTCCNGCATCTTTGAGATCTACGAAGTTGGTCCCTTTCACCACCCTTCCATCGGTGACATCAAGNCATGGGATAATACGGACGTTAGTCATGTTNTAGCTCAACNTGCTCTGGATCTTCTGTTATGGNAATGAGTTCTCTCAGNTCTAAACANTTTTCGTAAAGAGCTNTNCCAGTTATAACNCCGGCTAANTTNGANCCATTNNCTTGCAACCCAACAAGNTCATAGAAATCNTTAATTGACCCTAAGCCACCTGATGCTATTANTGGAATATTAACATNGCCAAGAATNTGCGTTAAACCTTCNAGATCCGAACCTTCCANGGTNCCATCTCTTTTNATTTCCGTCACTATTCCAACTTCCGCCCCACTTGNCTCAAGCCTCTTTAGGAGGTCANCTACCTTAAGGTCTGTGGTNACTTTCCATCCGCGAGTNGCAACGTAACCATCTTTCCCATCGACCCCGACTGCGACGCGATGACCATGTTTNGCTANTCGTNGNACCAATTCAGGATCCTCAACTGCTGCTGTTCCGATCACAGTTCTTTCAACCCCNATATCATAGAGAAGTTTNGCAGTATCTGATGACCTGATGCCNCCACCTACTTGCACTGGNATTGATAGCTNTTCACAAATNCCTTTTATNACNNTCGTATTTTTGAGCGANCCAGTNCTTGCTGCATCAAGGTCCACCAAATGAATCCATTTAGCCCCATCGGATTCAAACTTCAGCGCTTGAGANATAGGGTCATCTNCATAGATTGTTNNCTTTGCGTAGTCCCCTTGNTAGAGACGAACACATTTACCATCNATCAAATCAATTGCTGGGTATANGACAAAGCTCATTNNGNCCTTTCACAGATTNTAAGAAAATTTTGTANCAATAATCGCCCTGCTTTACCTGACTTTTCTGGGTGNAACTGTGTTCCAAANNTTAANCCCTTTTGAACTGCAGCAATGACNGATGAGCCGNAGGTNCATGTTGCAATNGTTNTNCTTTCGAGNTGGNTTTGTTCNGCAGCATATGANTGAACGAAATAGAACCACTCNTCTTCTAANCCTNTGAGCAANGGTGANTCGTTTTGGAGTTGTATTTGATTCCATTGCATCTGNGGAACTCTNGGAGCATTTTNAAGCATCTTCACTTTCCCTGNGAATAAACCTAAACCTTNAGCGGNAGGCGACTCATCTGATGTTTCATAAAGAAGTTGCATGCCTACACAAATTCCAAGAAAAGGAANGCCATTTTCTACCGCNAGAAGTGCTAGTTCTCTTACACCCGAATCAGTTAGGGCTTNTGCACATTTTCCGAAATTTCCTACGCCGGGAAGCACNACACCATCCGAGGNTAGTACCAAGTCTNTATCTGCNGTCAAANGAGCCTCAGCACCTGATATTTCAAATGCTTTTTGTGCTGANCGCAAGTTTCCNATGCCGTAGTCAAGTACGGCNACTTTAACCATTTATAGAACGCCTTTTGTGGAAGGTAGACTGNCCCCCTTAACCCTCGTTGCCTGNCCTANAGCTCGTGCAGTNCTTTTAAATAATGANTCAATAATNTGGTGAGTGTTTTTTCCTCGTATGAGCACTTGNTGCGNNGTTATCTCACTNGACATNACAAAGGCTCTCCAGAATTCCTCGATGAGTTGAGGGTCAAATGGTGGGTCACTAAGTATTTTCTGCCCNGGTGCTTCAACATCATAGAAGTGAAAAGGTCTTCCTGANAGNTCTAGAGAAACGTCCACAAGGGCTTCATCAAGCGGGCACGANGNGCTAGCAAAACGNTGGATTCCNAGTTTNTCCCCGACTGCTTCTTTGAAGCATNTNCCGATGGCTATACCAACATCTTCCACGGTNTGGTGCGCATCAATCTCTAGATCACCTTTTGCTTCTANNTTTAAGTCAAAATTTCCNTGTCGTCCTAGCTGGTCAAGCATGTGNTTGAAAAATGGGATNCCAGTTTCNATCTGNGTTCTNCCTTCACCATCCAAATCCAATGAGATANCAATTAGNGTTTCTTTAGTTTCNCGCCTGAAGGTCGCTGATCTTTTCTTCATTATCCTAGTATCGCCTTAAGTGAGTCAATAAACGAGTTATTTTCCTGTTCTGTNCCTATTGTAGCTCGTAAACAATCAGTTAAATTTGGCCAGTTTGAACAATNACGGACTAGTACCGAATANTCTACNAGCGCTTTCCAAAGGTCATTACCGGACATACCGACAGTCTCTAGTGGCTTAAATAAGATAAAGTTTGCAGCACTATCCCAAACTTNAAGAGGAAGGTTNTTGAGCTCNTCAGATGTCTTTTCTCTTTGCGACTTCAGGTATTCGACTCGTTCAGTCATTTCGCTTCTATATTTAAGTGCTGTTATNGCTGCTATTTGCTTNAAAGAATCTAGATGATAGGGAAGCAATACTTCTTTCATTCCGTCNATAACCCGNGTTGCACCAACGGCATATCCCAANCGTCCTGCAGCGAAACCATGAGCTTTTGAAAATGTTCGGGTTACGACAATTGGTGCATCATTCTCCACGAGCTCTATTGCNGACCAGTCAGAAAACTCTCCATAGGCCTCGTCAACAACTAGAAGTGAACCACTTTTTGAACAGTACTCTAGAGCAGAAATAATTGTTTCTTTCGGTTCGGTAATTCCTGTTGGATTATTTGGGGAACAGAGAAATATTATATTTGGTTTTGTTGTTGTAAGAGTTTCCAATTCGTCGGACCCGCACAGAAGGGATTCGCCCCGATCGCAGGAGATAATCCTAGTACCGGTAATTCTGGCAATGTGGGCATGCATTGCATAGGTTGGTTCGAAAATTATTGTGGATCGATTATTTCCTCCGTAAGCAAGCAAGATGGATTGGATTATTTCGTTTGAACCATTTGCCGGTATAACATTATTTGGCTGTACACCATGGAATTCAGCTAACTGAGAAACTAATTCAAATGCATTCCTGTCTGGGTACCTATTCCATTCAATAGTGGAGACTGCCTTTTGGATTTCGTCAACCCACTTATCCGGAGGAGGTAACGGGCTCTCGTTGGTATTTAATCGCACATTCACTGCAAGTTGAGGAGAGTGATACCCTTCGAATAACTTAAGGTCATCCCTTATATTAGGCCAAGTCATTTAGTTCCTTGATCCGAAGTCGAATTGATTCAGCATGCGCTTCCAAGCCTTCTTCATCTGCGATTTTTATAATGGTGTTAGCAGCTTCCTTAAGGGCATTCGCACCCATTGAAATGACATGGATGTCTTTAACAAAGTCATGTATCGTTAGCGCACTTGCGAAGCGTGCGCTTCGGTCGGTAGGTAATACGTGTGATGGCCCAGCGTAATAATCACCCACTGACGCAGGTGCCATATTCCCCATGAAAACAGCTCCAGCATTCTGGATAAAAGAGAGATAATCCTCTGGATTTTCTATCATTAACTGGAGGTGTTCTGGAGCGACTGTGTTCGCAACATCAAATGCCTGGGATAGATCTTTTACGAGTACAGCAAAACCGCCCTCATCAAATGTTGACATAATTTCTTGTCGTCTCTTTGATTTATTTACGAGAATGTTGAGTTCTTGGAGTATAGCTTCAATAATTTTTTCATCTGGAGACATCAACCATGCCTGACCATCGGGGCCATGTTCTGCCTGAACCATCAAATCAATCGCAGCAAATTTAGGGTTTGCCGTCTCATCAGCGATCACAGCTATTTCCGATGGGCCTGCAAAAGCTGCGGCAATCCCAACGTCTTGTGAAACCATCCGTTGTGCAGTAGCGACATAGATATTCCCGGGGCCAACGATAACGTCGACTGCGGATATGCTTGCGGTTCCATACGCCATAGCAGATACGGCTTGCGCTCCTCCTATTGCGTAGACAGAACTAGCCCCAGCTATTCTGGCTGCTACTAATACTGCTGGGCTAATCTTGCCATCGTCTCCTGGGGGTGTACAGATTACAACATCACTTACACCGGCAATGACAGCTGGTATTACAGTCATCAGGACAGTTGATGGATAAGAGGCTCTACCTCCTGGTACATAACACCCTGCTCTATCTACAGGACGATATACAGTCTGGACTTCCAAATTACCTTCGTCGAATGAACTACTATTATGCAATTGGGTCCTGTGGAATTCCCTAACGCGCTCGGCCGCCTTTTCCATGGCGTCAATCAGATCTGCTTCACAGCTCTTATAAGCTTCATCAATTTCGGCATCACTGACCAAAAAATTTTCAGGGATAAACCCATCAAACTTTTCTGCATAGTGGCACAAAGCATCGTCTCCCCGTACCTTCACATCATTGATTATTGCTCGGACAGTCTGTTCAACATCAACATTTGCTATGGATGCAGCCGAAAGAGCCGAACTGATGGCACTGATATCGTTTTGCTTTAGGTCTATTCGTTTAAGCACACTTATACGGTATACCCCTACAAAGTGACTTGTGGTGGAATTTAGGTTAAGAAGTTAATATGTCAAGTGATAAATTGTTAATCCAACAATGCGAAGCTGAGCTCTCATCTATTGATTTCCAAATTGATGACCTTGTTTCAAGAGTAATTTCTGCGGCAAAGTCTCTAGAGGAGGCTGGGCTGGAAGGCAGTTCTCACGAACTATTTGAAGTTGAAAGATCTCTAGTTGCTGCTTCCAGACGTTTAAGACGAGCTTCCAGTGAGCTTAAACTTTGAAAGCAGCTGGGCAAAAGTAACTCAGAACACATTCGGCGCAGTTAGGCTTTCGAGCAAAACACATTTGTCTTCCATGCAAGATAACCCTGAGGCTAAAATCGCCATGTTCATCATCTGGCAGCATAGAGCCCACTGCCATTTCTATTTTCACTGGATCAGTTTCCTTGGTAATTCCAAGTCGTTGAACTATCCGACTGACATGCGTATCAACTGGCAACCCTGGCAATCCCAGAGAGACGCTTCTAACAACATTCGCTGTCTTCCTTCCCACACCGGGGAGGCTTACCAGATCATGCATATCGGAAGGGACCTCTCCTGCGTAGTCCACAAGCAACCTTTGGGCCATCCCTTGTAAATTCTTAGCTTTGGATCTATACAGACCAATGGTCTTGATTAGCTGCTCGATTTCATCAATTTCTGCTTCTGCTAGTTTCTCAGGACTTCCGAAAGCTTCAAATAGCTTTGGCGTTGCCTTATTCACAGATTTATCTGTGGCCTGCGCAGAAAGTATGGTTGCAACCAATAGTTGAAAAGGACTTTCGAATATCAGCTCACACTCTGCTTCAGGAAAAATAGTTTTCAGTTCTTCGTTGGTTCTCCTGCATCTCCCTTCAGGTGTTCTTGGCTTAGCCATGTTCACAACATAGTATGGATACGGGCAGTAACTTAATGATATGAACATTCTTATTTCCGATGAAGCTCCCTTAGGCTTTGACCTTTCTATAACGGTACCTCAGGGGTTCAGTCGCGATTTGCTCACAGTTGAATTGGCTGCAGCTTTAAAAGAATCGCTTGTACCTACAGATTCCTTAGTCCAAATTTGGATTGAAGATACCCAAATAGATGATGATAATTTACTGGACTCCATTGGCTTTTCTAGCTATCGAGATCTCTGGCAAATGCGATGCAAATTTCCTCCGACTGGGGAAGATATCCCAACACGGAAGTTCATTTGTGGCGTCGATGACGAAGCTTTTCTTGAGGTCAACTCAAGAGCATTTTCTTGGCATCCCGAGCAGGGCTCTCTAGATTCGTCAAAGTTAAATGACCTCATCAAAGAGGAGTGGTTTGATGATGAAGGGTTTCTATTATTGGAAGTTAAAAATCGTCTCGCAGGGTTTTGCTGGACAAAGGTACACCACCAGGGCGACCTTACGGTGGGAGAAATTTTCGTAATAGCAGTTGACCCAGATTTTCATGGTAGAGGTTTTGGTAAACCGCTTACAATATCGGGCCTGAACTACCTCGCGAATGTAGGAGCAGATCTTGGAATGCTTTACGTTGAGGCAGACAATAAACCCGCTATTCGAATTTATGAGGATATTGGATTTACACATTTCTCCACCAATAGAGCCTATAGAAAAAGTGTCTAAATATATTTCGATCAGTACGATATGTATATGGACTTAAATCCAGAACTGCCAACAGGAGACGAAAAGGCGGAGAAAGTTCAGGGCATGTTTGATCGCATTGCCCCAAGATATGACTTTGTGAATAGGATCATGACCTTTCGCTTAGACGTGCGTTGGCGAAAACAAACCGTTCAAGCTCTTGAACTAAAAGAGGGATCATTAGTAATTGATCTAGCTTGCGGAACCGGAGACTTTTGTTGCGAACTTGAAAATGCTGGAATGGTTCCACTGGGGTTTGACTTCTCTATGGGGATGCTGCAAGCAGGGCGGTCCGCTTCACCCCTCTGCCAATCAGACGTATTAAGGTTACCCATCAGAGACGCTTCAGTTGACGGTGCTACCTGTGGTTTTGCTCTGAGAAATCTTACTGAGCTGGAACCATTCTTCGTTGAAGTCAATCGAGTGCTCAAAGTAGGCGGCAGAATTGGCTTCCTTGATGTAGCCGAACCCGAGAACAGATTCTTAAACTGGGGTCACCACATTTATTTTGACCGAATCGTTCCAAAAGTTGGGGCCCTTTTATCCGATAAGTCTGCATACTCTTATCTTCCAAAATCTGTTTCATACCTGCCACCGCACCAAGAGATTGTGTCCATGATTGAAAAAGCGGGATTCAGGAAAGTTGAACGAAAACTGTTTGCTCCAGGCTCAGCCCAATTGTTTACTGGTGAAAAAGCCTAAAAATGACATCAGGAATTCACCATATTGCTATTAACGTCGACAGCGTGGAGGATGCGGTTAACTTTTATTCTAAATACTTTTCCTTACGACAAGTAGCTAAACCAAACCATAGAGCGGGAGCTTGGCTTCAAGCCAATGACGGAAGACAAATCCATCTTCGTCAAGCAACAGTTCCTGAAGATAATGGACAACACCTAGCCCTACTGGTAGATGACATTAAAGAAACATACAAAATGCTCACTGACGCCGGAATAACCGTAACTTCTCCAAAACCAATCGGTTCCTCACTCCAGTCATTTCTTCATGACCCTGCTGGAAATCGTATTGAAATTCATCAATGTGAGTAAATCAAACACCTGCCGTTAAGCCAATTGAAAGTAAAATTCCAGCAAACAAATGAAGCTTCGCCGTATTCTCTAAAATATTTATAAGATCTTGTGCATTCTCTTTAGAAAAGATGTCAGAAATTAATTTTAGAATCAATGGGATAACTACGAGAGTGATAAGGACAAGATAGGTATAGAGCACAGCTATCAATACATACATCCCCAAAGATGCCAAGAGCAAAAACGCAAAGAACATTTTAGTCTTTGCTTTACCTAACCGAACTGCAAATGTTTGCTTGCCCGTCTCTGAGTCTGTTTCAATATCCCTGAAATTATTCACCACCAGAAGTGCTGACGCCAAAAGACCTACCGGAACGCTACATAGCATGGAAATCGTTTCAATGGTTTGGCTTTGAACGTATGAAGACCCCACAGTGGCCACTAATCCAAAGAAAATAAAAACTGAAACCTCTCCATAACCTGAGTAGCCATAAGGTCTTGACCCTCCTGTGTAAAACCAGGCAGCTAAAATCGCAATACAACCAATAAGGATTAGCCACAGGCTTGTCATAATTGCAAGTACGAGCCCTGCAATAGCAGCTAACAGGAATGAGATTCCAGCGGCTAACTTTACTTGATTGGCGTTTATGAGCCCAGACCCTACAAGTCTTCTTGGGCCTATACGGTTTTGATCAGTTCCACGAATTCCATCAGAGTAATCATTTGCATAATTGACCCCGACTTGTAGAGCAATTGATACCACGAGAGCAAGGACAAACCTATGAAGGGTCAAACCAGTTCCTACTGACGCAGTGCCTACGATAACTGGAACTATTGCTGCAGGTATAGTCTTGGGCCGAGAGCCTTCAAACCATATATTGAGCTTTGGGAGGTGACTCATTTAACTCTTAGGCCGAGAGACCTCCAAGTATGGCTTTGACTTCCATGAATTCTTCTAAGCCGTGAGTGCCCCATTCTCTTCCATTACCTGATTGTTTGTAACCACCAAATGGGGCATTGAAGTCTGGACCCGCTCCATTTACATGCATATTGCCCGTACGTATTCGGCGCGCTACTCGCACTGCTCTTTCATGACTTCCAGAGATATAACCTGCTAACCCATAGACGGTGTCGTTGGCTATTGAGATTGCTTCGTCATCGTCTTCATAGCCTATTAGAACTAGAACAGGGCCGAAGATTTCTTCCTGTGCTATTTGCATATCATTGGTTACATTTGCAAACAGAGTTGGTTTGACATAATACCCCTTCTCAAGCCCATCGGGTCTACCTAAACCTCCACAAACTAACTCTGCTCCTTCGTCAATGCCAGCTTGAATCAGGCCTTGGATTTTCTTCCATTGAGTTTCTGAAACAACGGGGCCGATAGTGGTTCCATCACTTGTGGGGTCTCCAACCGTTACTGCTTGCATTGAAGCTTTCGCAATTGCTTTTGCTTCTTCCATCTTTGAATTAGGAACAAGCATTCGGGTACCTGCATTGCAGGATTGGCCTGAATTCATGCACATTCCGAAAGCATCGCGACCTACTGCTTCCTCTAGGTTTGCATCGTCAAGAATTATATTTGCAGATTTACCTCCGAGTTCTTGAGCTACACGCTTAACGGTAGTTGCAGCATTTTTGGCTACCTCAATGCCTGCTCGTGTTGAACCAGTAAATGACATCATGTCAATGCCTGGGTGACTTGATAAGTACGCCCCTACAGTCGGCCCATCGCCATTCACTAAATTAAATACACCTGCTGGAACTCCCGCTTCGTGCATTATTTCAGCAAATATTATCGCGTTTAGAGGAGCAACCTCAGATGGCTTAAGAACCATTGTGCAACCTGCTGCTAAAGCTGGAGCGACTTTGCATGCAATTTGGTTTATCGGCCAGTTCCATGGAGTGATCATTCCAACAACTCCAACAGGTTCTTTTACAATCAAACTTTTGCCTAATTCCTCTTCAAAACTGAAGTTTGCCAGAATACCAGCGGTAGTAGCGAAATGGAATAGACCCGTACCTGCCTGCGCGGCTTTAGCTAGGCCAGTAGGGGCTCCCATTTCTGAAGTTATAGCTGTTGCTAAATCCTCAGATCTGGATCCGATTATCTCAGTTATTTTATTCAATAATTCAAGTCGTTCTTCAACTGTTGTCTGGGAGAATGTTTCAAATGCATTCTGCGCAGCTGCAACAGCTAGATCTACGTCTTCGTGGGTACCGAGAGCAATCGTTCCAATTGCATCCTCTGTAGCAGGGTTAATAACGTCGACAGTATCCGATCCGATGGGCTCTACCCACTCGCCATTTATATAGAACTTTCCAGTGTTACTCATCTCAACTCCATTCGTTAGCCTTTTATTGAGATTACACGAGGTTTAGAGTCCCCAAAAACCCAGAACTGATCAAGATAGGAATATCGCCAAATAATTTTTCTTGCTTAGTTTAACTCTAACCCAACATAAGAGGAGAGGCGAGAGAACTACTATGCGACCTTTTCAAGTATGTGTACGCCACAAGCAGAGCCGAGTCCGATTACATGAGCCAGCCCAACTCTTGCACCTTCAATTTGTCGGTCACCTGCTTCACCACGTAGGTGCATAACAATCTCATGTATGTTAGCAATCCCTGTAGCTGCAATTGGATGCCCTTTTGATTGCAAACCGCCAGAGACGTTAACGGGTTTGGCACCATCACGCCAGGGAGCTCCAGACTCAAAGAAGTCAACAGCACCCCCTTCTTCACAAAGCATTAAATTGTCATAATGTACAAGTTCAGCAGTTGCAAAACAATCGTGAAGTTCAACCAAGTCTAGATCCTCGGGCCCGATACCGGCTTGTTCATAAGCTTGGGATGCCGCGTTTCTAGTCAATGTATTCACATCTGGTAGTATCTGGCATCCATCAACGTATGGGTCCGAAGTCAGCACCGAAGCTGATATTTTCACTGCCCTCTTTTGCACTTCTATTGGCAAAGATTTCATCTTCTCATCACTAACAACAATCATTGCTGCTGCTCCGTCGCAATTTCCAGAACACATAGGTCTTGTATTCGGATACGCGATCATAACATCATTCATTATCTCCTCTAGTGTGAACCTCTTCTGGTAAGCCGCAAGCGGATTTAGTGTTGAGTGAGAGTGGTTTTTTTCTGAAATTTTGGCGAAAAGCTCGAAGCTAGTACCTCCATATTTATGGCCGTATTCCATACCAACTTGGGCGAAAACGCCTGGCATGATACTTGTTCCTATCCTTCCTTCAGTCGACGAAAGGGCTCCGAACCGACCACTTGGCTGCCACGTATCCGATTCAGGCTTTGGGCCTCTTTGCCCCAATAAGCCGGCACCGGCTAACTTTTCTACTCCAACTGCCATCCCAACATCAGTCTCTCCTGCCTTCACTGCCATTATGGCTACTCTCAAAGCAGTTGCTCCTGTTGCACAGGCGTTAGAAACGTTGAATACCGGAATTCCAGTTTGCCCTATCTGTTTCTGTAATTGCTGACCAATACCTGCACCTGCGTTCATGAGGTTGCCGACTCCGAGCACTCCGACCTCCGCGAGGGAAATACTGGCATCCTTCAGTGCTTCACGGCTGGCTTCTGCAGCAAGATCTACGACATCTTTATCAGGGTGTTTACCGAATCTGGTCATGTTAGATCCGATAATCCAAATTGTGTCTGATCCCATATTTTCTTCCTCTCTATATTGGTTCAAAGCCGAAAGCTATTGCTTCCGTACCTTCACTATCTTCTCCCATCGAATATGTCATCAGCTTAACTTGCATCCCCAGAGTCACATCTTTAGGTGATGGCTCAACGTTCATGATTGTGCATTTGACACTGGTTCCTCCACAATCAACCACTGCGGAAACGTATGGAATAGGTCCCATTTGAACAATGCTGAAGCTTGTGACAACCCCCTCTTGCTCAATCGCCACAGAGCGAAATTGATCCTCGAAACAACTAGCGCATGCATTTCTTCTGTCAAAATATCTCGCCCCACAACTCGTACATTCTTGAGCCTGCAAATAAGGAGGATCATCAAGAATTAAATAGTCAACAAAGGCTATTTTTCCGCCTGTTTCTGTGATTTCCTTTTCTTGATCTTCTGACAACGTCCCTCCGATCTAAATAAATATAGCGTTCTTTTCTTTACCGTTACTCTTTGTCTAAAGATTTAGAAAATAAGTTCGTCTAGACTAGCCCTTCCCCTTAACGTAGATTTGCTTGCTCGTTGATTTTTAGCCGGATGCCCTATCGCTATAGTGCCAACCGCTCTATATTCTTCAGGGATTGAATATTTCTCCTTTAATGCATCTTCATGGCTAAATATTCCAAAAAATAAAGACCCTAAATTATCTGACTCAGCAGCTATTAATATCGACATCGCTGCCATTCCCCCATCAACCCACCAATAAGGTGTAGACCAATTTTTTACATCTGCCCCTAATCCAGTTCTTTTTTTGTCGTCCTCTGCATACCGCTGAAGGTAACTGTTTGGATTGACCCATACGATTATCAAAGTTGGAGCGTTGAGTAGTCCAGGCCATGGAAATGACTCTTTTTCATTCTCACCCAATGTTGTTTCCCAATATATATCTATATTCTTATTCTCAAGGAGCGAATATCTTATCCCCTCGGTGTTCCCTGCCCTGGGTGATGACCTAGCCAAATTAATGAAACCACGAGCCTGGTCAGGCAACAACCGTTCTTTGGTGAAATTTCTCACCATTCGACGTTGGGTCATAAGACCAGACACAATTTGATAATTTGAAAGCGATTCAGGACCCGAGTTTTTCAAGTTTCTCCGCCATAGCCCAAGCTACTGCCACCATAGCATCTCCGCTTTCATGATCAAGATCCAAGAACATGCCTAACAAATCATTATCAATCTTCTCAGGTTTAAGGCTCTCATGATCAAATACACATGGTTTTGAACCATCTCCGACCGCTATAAATTTCTTGTCATCAAACCCTAGTGGAGAGAATCCAAGCCTTTTGGCGAACCGACGACCCCACGCACGCTCTTCTCCGGACGGCCTATAGGAAGGTTTAGGAAGTTCATCGGTGAGATCTTTAAAAACTTCTAAACCGCTTGGAGACAGAATCGTGGTTCCAAAAATAACGTCTTCGTCGGGAAAAGCCATTAGTGCTCTGTGATAGAGCTCATTCATCAATGCTTTGAGAGTAGCGTTCCTCCTATTATTTCTCATGACTGAACCAAGACCCATAATCACTGCAGGAGTTCCACCTATCCTCTCAAGGGTGCAGAATACGTAACCACTGAGTTTTCCGTTCTCGCGAGCAGTTGTAAGGAGAACCCATTCCTCCGTCTGCTTTGAAAGCACGCCCATTGAAAGCGCATTCGGTGAATCAACTGATAAAGATTCAAGTTCTCCTAGCTCGGCATCTGTAACAGCAGTGCAGTCTTTTGTTTCAACCTCAAATCCCATGTCCGCCCCAAACGTATGGCACCTAACCATCTCCTAACTCCATTTCAGCCGGTAATTACATTTTACGCAACTTAAGGAGTTGGCAGTTTCAAGTCAAAATACATTCTGCCCCAAAGAGAACACGCAGTTCTCCGAGCAAACCACTATCAGGGTCCACTCGGACATCAGCTCCGAGCCATATTCTCTTTGACCCAAGGTGCACATACACATCGCACTCACCAGCGTGCTCAGACAATAACGAAGCAAGGTTCTCTAAATGTTTAGTAGTCGTTCCGGTCTCTGGAATCTTGACGTCTATTGACGTGACTTTGCTCTCTTGATCACTTTTCAACTCTTCAACTTCGAGACAAATTATCTTTGAATTCTCATCTCGCCTATCTACACGCCCCGTCACAATTACAGGGCGATCAATTGCAAGTTTATGGCCTACCTGAGCCATCGCCTTTGTAAAGACTATGACTTCTATTTCACCTTCTAGGTCTTCAAGAGAAATAGTAGCCATCAAGTCCCCTCGCTGTGTTTGTTTCTTGTTAACTTCCGTGATCACGCCGCCAACTTTTATGACCTGACCCTCACCTAAAGAACTAACGCCCTGACTTGTAGCATCACATTTTCTTCTCAAAGTTCCTTCATATCCACGCAGTGGGTGATCCGAAATATATCTACCAAGCATCTCTTTCTCGAACGAGAGTCGTTGTTGTCTCTCAAATTCGATTTCTGGTATGGGAATCTTGTCATCAAAAACTTGTGAGGCATCATCCGGCGCTACTTCAAACAATGTCATTACGCCCATTTCTTTCTCACGACGCCGTGACACGGTTTGCTCTATAATCTGTTCATAACTTGCAAGTAGCCCCTGCCTTGTATGACCAAGTGAATCAAACGCACCTGCTTTGATCAAAGCTTCAATTGCTCTCCGATTAAGGACTTGCAGGTCGACTCTTTCACAGAAATCATAGAAGTCAACGAAAGGACCATTTGAATTTCGCTCTGAAATAAGAAGGGAGACAATTCCCTCTCCAACATTCCTTATCGCCGAAAGCCCGTAAACTATGCGCGGACTTCTATTTCCACTTTCAATATCAGGGTAATAATTCATTTGGGCAGTATTGACATCAGGAACAGCAACTTCAAGACCCATGTGACGGCACTCATTTAGATATATTGCAGAATCTTCCTTCTTTCTTCCTTTAACGCTGGTCATCAAAGCAGCCATATATTGAACTGGATAATGGGCCTTTAAAAACGCTGTTTGATATGCAACTAATCCGTATCCATAACTATGGCTCTTATTGAACGCGTAATCAGCAAATTGGGAAATTACTTCGAAGACCTCTTCACTCAATTTCGTATCATATCCCATACCCTCCATACCCGAAGTAAAACTTTCGCGTTCTTTCTCCATGGCAGAACGTATTTTTTTACCCATTGCCTTTCTGAGATTGTCGGCTTGTGCGAGGGTATAACCTGCAAATTTCTGGGCAACCCTCATCACGCTCTCTTGATAGATCATCAATCCATAAGTATCCCTGAGTAATTCTTCAGCATCTGGGTGGAAGTACTCGACAGGTTTCCGATTATTCTTCCGGTCGGCATAGTCGTTATGCATATTGGCTGCCATAGGGCCAGGACGGTACAGAGCTACTAAAGCTGCCACATCTTCAAAACTTGAGGGGGCCAAAGCTCTCATCAAAGCTCGCATAGGGGGCGACTCTAATTGGAATACACCTATAGATTCACCCGATGCAAGAAGGTTAAATGTTTTCTCATCATCAAGTGGCAAGTTGTCAATATCTAATTCAACACCGACCGTTTCTTTAATGAGCTCCAAGCTATCTGTGATTACATCTAGGTTTCGCAAACCAAGAAAGTCCATTTTTAATAGGCCAAGATCCTCGACCGACTGCATTTCGTATTGAGTGACAACCGGTGTCTCCTCAATATCTTTATCCTTTTCGGGCTTTCTTTGTATTGGAAGATATTCGGTTAAAGGTTCCTTGGTGATAACCACCCCAGCTGCATGAATCGAGTCCTGTCGGCGAAGGCCTTCAAGACCCAGCGCAACGTCGACTACTTCTTTGACAACAGGATCATTCTCGTACATCTGGCGTATTTCAGATGCCGCCTTGAACCCTTCTTGGTAAGGCTCCGTTTTAGTCAAACATGCCCACAGCGGTGTGTCTCTTCCCATGACAGGTGGAGGGATGGCTTTAGCTATTTGGTCTCCAACAGCATACGGTTTATCTAATACGCGTGCCGCNTCTCGTACTGCAGCTCTTCCTTTAATCTGNGAGAAGGTGATTATTTGAGCAACGTGATCNCGCCCGTATTTTGATGCCACATAATTTATCATTGCGTCGCGNTAACGAGAATCAAAGTCCATATCTATATCAGGCATTGATATTCGTGATGGGTTNAAGAANCGNTCAAAGAGAAGATCATATTCAATCGGGTCTAGATCTGTGATCTTCAATGCATAAGCNACAGCGCTTCCTGCTGCCGACCCCCTTCCGGGCCCAACCCTGATACCCTGCTCTCGCGCATAACGAATCAAATCCCATGTGATAAGGAAATACGCAGAAAATCCCATATCGCTCATAACGCGCAATTCATATGCAAGTCTGTCAGAAATTTCCTCAGTGAGTTTGTCTCCCCATCTTTCCTTAGCTCCNTCTAAAGTTAAGTGCTGAAGATATTCATCATCGTTATTAAATTGATCCGGAAGTGGAAAATCTGGAAGNAAAGGTTTTCCGAATTCAATNTCAACGTTTGNCCTTTCTGCTATCCAAAGAGTGTTGTCACAGGCAACNTCAACGGAATTAAATAGGTATCTCATTTCNGCTGCTGNTTTGAGATAGTGCTGNTCTCCATGAAACTTGAATCGGTTTGGATCGCTTATCAGTGAACCGGTTTGAACGCANAACAATGCATCGTGGGCGANGTGATCATGTTGATGGGTGTAATGGCAGTCGTTAGTTGCCAANAAAGGAGCTCCGAGNTNACTTGCTATTTTCATTAATGCCGGATTTGTTTGTTTCTGCTCNGGAATACCATGATCCTGNAGTTCTACGAAAAGATTATCTTTACCAAAGATCTCTTGAAGTCTTCCCGCTTTGTCTAANGCTTCTGNTTCATCACCTCTCAAGAGAGACTGTAGAACCTGACCACCTAAGCATCCTGTCGTAGCAATGACACCATCACTGTGATCATTTAACACTTCCCAGTCNACCCTTGGCTTGTAATAGAANCCTTCCATGTAGGCGCGNCTGGCAATNTGTATTAGGTTTTTNTATCCAGTGTTATTCTCAGCNAGCAAGGTTAAGTGGTAATAAAGTTTNCGCCCTTCATCTGTATTTCCGCCTGAATCNGGGAATTCTGACGCTTTCCCNCGCCCGCGTCTTGGGCGTTCAAATCGAGATTCGTATGCCATGTAGGCTTCNGTTCCGATAATTGGCTTTATCCCCTTNNCCTTGCATGCGCGATAGAACGGAAGTACTCCGTACATATTTCCATGATCAGTTATTCCTAANGCCGGTTGGNCATCTTCTACAGCTGCTTGNACAATTTCATCGAGCCGTGANGCGCCGTCAAGCATTGAGTACTCAGTATGCACGTGAAGATGTGTGAATGAATTGGACATCGGNTACAAAATCCTGTTGTTGNGCTTTGACAAACTACATATTTGTCATTTGTAGTCTTAATATATNTACAACAAGATTAGCGAATACGCCAATGGTTAGAGATAAGTCCCTGGCCGATCTTGAGAATCTTGTTGTTCTTGCGAAGACGACGTTTCGGGGGAGCCGCCTGGCAACAGCTCACCACCTGCTCNCATATTCGCCAATTGCTGTTGAGCGGCCATNTGTTGAGCGAAAAGCGTTGCTTGAATGCCTTGTATGAGTCCCTCTAGCCATCCAACAAGCTGAGCCTGAGCTACCCGAAGCTCCGCCTCACTNGGTATTTCATCTGTGCCAAATGGCAAAGTTATGCGGTCTAGNTCTTTCTTTAANTCTGCGGAAAGTGCAGANCCNAGCTCTTGNACAGAAGTATCNTAAATATCTCGCATGCGATCGCGACTTCCTTCNTCTAATTGCACTTCACGAAGTTCNTCGAGTANCTGCCGTAGCATTGACCCCACTCGCATTACNTTTGCAGGTTGTTCTATGAACTCGCCTTCTGATTCGCTTGTTTCTTTCTCATTTTCAACTATCTCGGCTTGGTCAGCTTTAACGTGTTGTTTTTGTTCGTCCATATTAACATTCTACAGCAAGCAAGGTCATGGATCATTCTTTGAATGAAGTGATTAATGGCACATAAACTTCCGTTTCAGTTAGCGATCCATGGCGACCAACTAGTTTAGGGCCGGGATTCTCTTTATCTAGGAAAGCGACGGGATCCCTAGCAAGTAGCGCAATTTCACCAAGCCTTTCTTTTGCTTGATCCGAAATCTGCCTTCCGAACCACCCTTCATCAAGTATCTGGTCTTTAGTTCGTACCCAAGCACAATTGCCGTACAAATCTTGTAAATCTCGTAGCAAACTTTCATGATTGCCGCGAGCAGGGTGAAACCACAGGAACCGCGCTTCACCAGAAATAGTGTTAGTTCTTTGCATAAACGAGTCGTTAATTTCGATAACAGAATCACCAACGTCGACCATTCCATGGTCTGAAGTCACGATCAAAGCCGTTCCGCTTGGAAGCATTTTATATATTTGGCCAATCAGATAGTCCACCAAGGCTATCTCGGCGTCGTAAAAATGTCCCGTTCCATGAATATGCCCTACTTTGTCTATCCCGTCATAGTAGGCATAAACAAGTCGACTGTCTTGGTCTAAACATCGCGCAATGTGATGGGTGATGTTACTTGAAAGGAAATAGCCCTCGTAGTAAGTATTACGAAGGTGAGCCTCTGTGAAACCGCTATTTCTAAATTCAACTGGGGATACCGCAGGGATCTTTTCACCTAAGAATGGCGGTATGGGTTGGAAGGAACTTGGGTTTATCTCATTAACTGCTACTCCACTTCCGGTCGTCCATCGAAGCGAGTTCAGGGTCTGGTTTCCGACATTAATTTTATAACCGATAATGCCGTGTTCACCTGGTGGCCGCCCGGTTGTCAAAGAAGTTAGAGCCGTAGCTGTGGTTGTTGGTGCGACAGTCATTATTCTTTTGTAATCCATTTTAGCTAGATTAGGAACTATCTCCTTTTGTTCGGAAATTTTAAACTTTTCATAGCCGAGTCCATCAACCAGAAGAAGGACCACTTTTCGAGCAGCTAAAACTTCATCAGGTAACCAACCAGACCCGATTACCGGATGCTCTAAAAGTGCGGGGACGATGTTACTTAAACATGCGTTCGTGTAGTCAGGGATTATGGGATCAATAGTCATCTAAAAATGTCTTTCATGCTTGTTAATTCAGCAGGGAGAGGAGATTCAAAATTCATAAGATTTTTTGTTTTTGGGTGCAAAAATGTCAGCATTTGAGCGTGAAGCGCAAGGCGATTCTCGATATTGAAGGATGTTCTGCCTCCATACAGGTCGTCACCGAGAACTGGATGACCGATTGCCGCTAGGTGGACTCGGATCTGATGTGTCCTTCCAGTTTCCAGTCTGCAATTCAACATAGAAACTTTAAACGGGGATTCATATTTTTGATCTATTTCATAGTGGGTACGAGCATATTTTCCGCTATTAATTACTGCTCTTTTGAGAGGGTTTTTGGGGTCTCTTCCCAACGGAGCATCAACTACGCCTTTGTTAGATTCTACGTGCCCAGCAACGATAGCGAAGTATTGACGATGTACAAGTCTCTCCTGCATTTGAAATTTTAGATTGTCTAAAGCTTCAGGTGTTCGGGCAACAACTAACAGTCCCGAAGTGCCTTTGTCTAACCTGTGGACTAGACCCAAGCGAGTAGGGTCTCCAATTTCTCTTAAGTCAGGGAACTGAGATGCTAATCCATTGACTAAAGTTCCATTCGCTGCGCCCGATCCAGGATGGACAATTAGACCCGAAGGCTTACACACTACTATCACTGAATCGTCTTCAAAGACAACCTCAAAGTCGATTGACTCGTCTGAGGCAATTTCTTCGACGGCTTCGCCCACTAAGTTTGGCATACTGATTTCATCGTTCAAGTGGACTATCTCTGAACCTTTCCTGATTGGTATTCCATTGCGTAATATAAGTCGCTTAGAGATCAAACCAGAAACCTTTGACCTGCTAAGACCTGAGAAGAAGGCTATGACGCGATCCACCCTTTCTCCGTCGTGGTGTGGTGAAACGTGGTAACGAACTTTATCTTCAACCATTCGCTAGATTCCGCTCAACTTGGTACCGATAATACAGAAGTAGTGGTAACCCAATAACAAGAGCCACATCAGCAAAGTTAAAGATCGGCCACCACTGAAGGTCA
>PATO01000037.1 GCA_002712415.1 Actinomycetota bacterium
TCCCCCAAATTTGCAAGTATCGCTCCGTAAAGGAGTATCTGGACAAGCAAAGGAATATTGCGAAGAGTTTCTACAAAGATTGCGCCTACTTTTTTCACAAGCCAGTTATTTGACAGCCGGGCTAAACCGACAATTAATCCCAGCAGCGTGGCGAAAAAGATCCCTGCGGTAGCTAGACGGATCGTGTTTACCATTCCCACCCATAATGCTCGACCTCCTGTGGAAGGCCTAGTATCAATACCCTCAGACAGGTTTATGCCCGGATCAACACTTAAGAAATCAAAACCTGTTGAAATATTTCGCGCAGTGAGATTATCACGGGCCTGACTTGAGAGAAACCAGAGAGCGAAGATCACCAAAGCAAGTGCGCCTATTTGGAATAGCCACTTAACGACAATAGCGTCTCGGTAAAACGGTGGTTTCTGGTGATGATAATTTGAGGTGCTTTCCTCTGCTGTGATGCTCACTGCATAACCCCTGATATTTAATCTACTTTTGACATATTAATACTGATTTGAATATTCCGTTGGAGCCCAAGCTATTTGGGACAAAAAAGAAGTGACTCCGGAGCGCATCTGATGCACTCCGGAGCCTCAACTATTTTTTTATGCTTTTCCGCTACTTAGCGTGCGGGTGGTGCATAGATGAGTCCACCGTCTTCCCATCCTGCGTTGGATGATCCTTCACGTGTTAGCCCAACTGGGTTTAAGTTACGTGAGTAGATTTCGTCATAGTTACCAACTTGGCTTATGACTTGCTGGAATGCGTCAGCTGATAGTCCCATTAGGGATTGCAGTTCGCCTTCTCCACCCATAAGTCTTTGTGCCTCTGCATCGTATGAGTCATTACCTACAACGCTTGACGCATTGCTTGAGTTGATTCCTTTTTCTGAAGCGATGATAGTTGCGTAAACAGTCCAGTTAACAACGTCTGCCCATTGGCTATCATTTTGTCCATAAGTTGGACCTAATGGCTCTTTGGAAATAGGTGCCCCTGGGAATATTACCCATTCTGCACCTTCAGGTTGTTGCTGAGCTTTTCGTCCAACAAGTGCTGAACCATCTGTTGTGACTACATCACATGCGCCAGAGATGAAGTTATCGGTAACGATATCAAAATCTTCATATGTTTGAAGGTTGATTGTAATACCAGCTGCTTCTGCTGCGTCACCAATATTTTTCTCTGTTGTTGTTCCTGCGTTTGTGCAAATGGTCGCTCCATCAAGGTCTGCGACTGTGCTGGATCCGGAAAATCCATCAGATGCTTTACCCATTAGTTGCTGACCGTCGTAATAGGTTGTTGGACCAAAGTCCATTCCCACGTCAGTGTCGCGACTTTGAGTCCATGTTGTATTACGCATTAGAACGTCAATATCTCCTGATTGAACAGCAGTAAATCGTTCAGCTGCTGTCAAAGCAACAAAGTTTACGGCTTCTGCGTCACCAAGCACTGCTGCAGCTACTGCGCGGCAGAAATCAGCATCAAATCCGACCATCTTGCCTGCTGGATCTAATGTTGAGAATGCAACTGCTGCTCCAGAGACACCACAGTTTAGGGTTCCTCTTTCTTTAACAGTTTCAAGAAGGCTTCCGCCTTCTGCAGTCAATGTGACTTCATCACTGCTACTTGCAGAGCTGTCTCCTCCATCATCGTCGCCACAGGCCGCGGCTACGAGGGTGAATGCAAACAGAACGGCGAGTAGCTTGATTAGCTTACTCTTGTGAGTCATTTTATTCCTCCCATATCGCAAATAGGTTGATGGGCTATCCCATCAGGTTGCGATATCTGTTCAATGTACATCTTTTCTATTTACTTTGTTTGCAGAATTATTAATGTAATGTTTTTGTCACAAACTCAATTCTATATTCCACCTCAACTATGACCCCAGTGGGTAAGGTCATTGTGTGTCACTTATACGTACGCTTTTGATTAGGGTTTCAGGACCCGATCAATTAGGGGTTTCAGCAGAATTATTTGAGGTGTTGTCCGCAATTGGTGCTGTTGTGAAAGACATTGAACAAATTGTTGTTCGCCGAAGGTTAACACTAGATGTATTGATTGAAGTAGATAAGAGCGATGATGCTTTAAAAGACCTACTTCTTTTTGGATATCAGAGAGGTTTGCACATTGATGTTGAAGAGGTTCATGGCGAACCGACCGAATACACTGAACAATGTGTGGTTACTCTAATCGGTAGAGATATCACTCCTAGCCAACTCATGCTGGCTACGCGAACAATCTCCAATAATGAGGGAAATATTGATCGGATAATTCGCCTTTCACGCTATCCAGTAATGAGTTATGAACTCGCCGTGAATGGTGGGAAACTAGATGAAATTAAACAAGGGCTTTTGCAGGTAGCTTCGGAAACGCCAGAATTAGATATAGCAGTTCAGCCTTTAAATCTGAGCCGAAAAGCTAAGCGTTTAGTTGTACTTGATGTGGACTCAACGCTTATTCAGAATGAAGTTATTGATTTATTGGCGGAACAAGCGGGTTGTGGCGCTGAGGTTTCAAATATCACTGAGTTAGCGATGAGAGGTGAAATAGATTTTGAAGAGTCTCTTCGGCAGAGGGTCAGCCTTCTCGAAGGCTTAGATGAGCTTGGGGTTGAAAGGGCTTGGCAAAATTTGAAACTGACTCCTGGAGCCAGAACATTTTGTCGGACACTTGGAAGACTTGGGTTTACAACAGCGCTAGTAAGTGGAGGGTTTTCAATTTTTGCTGAACGTCTTCAACGTGAACTCAATATCAAGCATGCCAGAGCAAATGAGCTTGAGATCGTTGGAGGCCGTCTGACAGGTCGAGTTGTTGGTCCTATCGTGACTCGCGAATCGAAGGCTAACTTTCTGCGCGAAATCGCTGAGATAGAGGGGGTGCCGATTGATCAGACTGTCGCTGTTGGAGATGGCGCAAATGACCTTGATATGTTGACTATCGCTGGGTTGGGCATTGCATTTAATGCAAAGCCAATAGTTCAGGATGCGGCTAATACAACTTTAAGAGTTCCTTATTTAGATGCAATTCTATTTATGTTGGGCGTTTCTCGTCAAGAGGTTGAAGCGGCTGACTCGTCAGATTTGCCTTGACTGGTCCCTATTCGCAGTCATAGGCTAACCGAAAACCCAAATGCCCCATTGCACTTGTAGGCGTGGTTGAACTCCTTGCCGCAGGTCGGTATCTGTTGCAATATGATTCATGACATAAGTATGAGCCTCCTTTAATCACTTTATTTGTGCCCGTGGGAGGTCCTATTGGGTTTTCTAATCTTGGTTCACGTTTGTTCGTGAACCAGTCTTGACACCATTCCCAGGTGTTCCCTGTCATCTCATACAAATCAAATTTATTTGGTGGGTATGAGCCGACTGGAGCTGTTCCGTACCATCCATCATCCTCAAGGTTCTTATCTGGGAATGATCCTTGCCATACATTCATCAGATGCTCACCATCTGGAGTCAGCTGATTTCCCCATGGGAATATTGTTTCGGAGGACCCTGCTGCTGCAGCGTATTCCCACTCTGCTTCTGTGGGGAGCCTTCCCCCACACCAATTCGCATAGGACACGGCATCGTTCCATGAGATTTGCACCACTGGATGATTGAGCTTTCCCTCTATTGTTGACTGTGGACCTTCGGGAGATTTCCAGTTCGCGCCAAAGACCTGACGCCACCAAGGTGCTCCTTGGACTCCTCTGGTATCTTCGAAGTCATCGGGCAGTAGTCCGCCAAATACGAAAGACCAACCTATCTCTTCTGCTTCAGTGACATATCCGGTGGCATCAACAAAAGTCATAAATTTTTGATTAGTTATAGAGTACTTATCAATTAGAAAAGGCGAGAGGAACACTTCCGTTGTGAATTCCTCCCCATCCTGAGGGTAAGCAAGTTCGTAGTTGGAACCTAATCTAAATGGTCCACCCGTCAGTTCCGCTTTCTCAATATTTGCCGAGGATGTTTTTCCCGTGCTTCTATCATTGATACTTGTCTTTTCAGTCCGCTGGGGAGCACAACAGGAATTATCTTTGTTCATAGTCAGATAGTTTAGCCGTTCAACAATGCTGATTCTTCTCGGAGTCCATTCTGAAAAACAGGTCTTTCAGGTAGTTTAGATGTGTGGTTTCGCTTGATCTTGAATTTGTACGCTCTCATTTTCCCGCTTTTACTCATCCTGACTCTAGCCAGTGGGCACATCTTGAAAATGCTGGAGGTAGTTATGTTCCCAACCAGGTAATTAGTATTTTGCAGGACTTTTACACCAGCTCAAAGGTTCAACCATATTGGAAGTTCGGGCCTTCAGCGAAGGCTGGTCAAGCTATGGACAGGGCTGTGGAAGTTATTCCTGCTACTTTCAACGCGAGCCCGAATGAAGTACATTTTGGTCCCTCAACTTCACAAAACACGTATGTTCTAGCTAATGCTTTGCGACCTGATTGGGACTCGGGGGACAACATTATCGTCACGAATCAGGACCACGAAGCAAATATAGGGGCTTGGCGCAGACTAGAGGAAACTGGAATTGAAGTCAGGGAATGGAGGGTAAATCCGGAAACTGGATTACTTGACATAGATCAACTTGCTCAACTCATTTGCAGCAAGACCCGACTGGTAGCTGTGACCCATGCATCAAATCTTGCGGCGACCATAAATCCGTTGTGTACTATCGCTGAGTTGGTCCACGGTGTAGGAGGTTTATTAGTTGCTGATGGCGTCTCATTTGCCCCTCATGCCGCCATTGATGTTCAAGAATTAAATTGCGATATTTATTTATACAGCACATACAAAACGTACGGACCTCATTTAGGGCTGATGTTCGCATCCGAGAATATCTCCCACAAAGTAACTAACCAAGGCCACTTTTTTAATGCAGATAAGCCTACCTATCGGTTAACTCCTGCAGGTCCTGATCATGCCTCAGTAGCAGCTTGCGCTGGAATGGTTGACTACTACGAAGATATATATCATCACCACTTCCAGTCAGGTTCGGAAAATTTACGAGAACGTCTTGAAAAGGTTTTTCAACTGTTCGGAGAACACGAGGAACAACTTATGGAACCACTTATTAATTACATTTTGTCAAGAGAAGATTTCCGACTTATTGGAACAAACTCAAAGAGCCGGATCAAAAGAGCACCGACGGTTGCATTTCATTCGTACACAAAATCAAGCGAAGCAATTTATGACTCTCTAGTTAACGCTAAAGTCTCTTGCGGCCATGGAAATTTTTATGCCCATCGTTTGACTGAAGCGGTGGGTTTAAACGCAGAAGATGGAGTGGTTCGTTTATCAATGGTTCACTACAACACAATGGACGAAGTTACTCGAGCTATTGAGGCTCTTCAGTCAATAAATTAAAGATTGGCTCGCTCATGGTTTATGAGAAACTCCTTTATATATAGTTGGTCGGTTCCTCCGGCGTAGCCTCTCAACTTACCGTCTGAACCTATGACGCGATGACACGGCAAAATTATTGGTAACGGGTTCAGTGCGTTTGCAGATCCTACTGGTCGTGCTCCGTTTGGAACCCCAACGGCTTTTGCTTGTTGCCCATATGTCACTGTCTCTCCGTAGTTGATACTGCACAAGGACATCCATGCTTTGACCTGAAATGGCGTGCCTTCCGGCTCTAAAGGTAAAGAAAATACCTTCCGCTTTCCTAGAAAATAGTCCTCCAACTGCTCGGCGCATTGTAGCAAAAGTGGTATTTCCTTTGATTCTAAATCGTGACTCAACCTGGCACTAAGGGATTGCGTCGGAAGAATAACCTGCTTTAAATTATCTGCCGTACTTACGAAACGAATACTTCCTATGGGGCTACAAAACTTGGATGTGAACAACACAATGGGTATCAACTTTCTCGATCATAATATGCGTTAATCTCACGAATCTGCAATTGTTAGGGACTATAAACTGCGACAGAGGTGATGTATGACTACCCATTCACTATTTGATAACCGAGTAAGTAAGGATCTTGGAGTTTCAATTCCAATTCTTCAAGCGCCGATGGGATGGATTGCTCGGTCACAATTAGCATCAGCGGTTTCAAGATCTGGGGCATGTGGAATTATTGAAACGTCGTCGGGAGAGTTAGACGTGGTTAAAGAAGAAATGCGGACTATGAAAGATCTCGGCTTGCCTTTTGGTGTCAATATTGCGCAAGCATTTGTTCGAGATCCAACTATTGCTGAATTTGTGATTGATCAAGGAGTTAAATTCGTAACGACATCAGCAGGCTCACCAACTAAATATACCGAGGTTCTAAAGAGTGCCGGACTAACGGTTTACCATGTCGTCCCAACTCTTCATGCAGCTTTGAAAGCAGTTGAAGCAGGAGTAGACGGGTTAGTTGTCGAAGGTGGTGAAGGAGGAGGTTTTAAGAGCCCTACTCCTGTGTCAACGATGGTGTTATTACCGCTCATTCGTGATTATGTTGATGTGCCTATCATCGCTGCCGGAGGAATAAGTGATGGTAGAACAATGGCTGCAGCGTTTGCTTTAGGTGCTGAAGGAGTTCAGATGGGTACACAAATGTTGTCGTGTTTAGAATCCCCAGTCCACATGAATTGGAAAGAAACTATCGTCAATGCACGCGAAACAGATACCATTTTCCTCAATCAGAAGCACTCCCCTGCTCTTCGGGCTCTTCGCACCGAGCGATCTGAACGATTAGCTGATATGGAGGAAAATATTTTCGGGGAATTCGGCGATCCACAGAAGCTATATTTCGGGGGAGATATGACCGCCGCTATTGCTTTAAGTGGTCAAGTCGCCGGAAGAATTGACGCCATTAGACCAATTGCAGAAATTATTGGCGAAACCGTTGAAGAATTTAGCGAAACGATTGACCGCTTGAGCGACGGTTAACAGGTCTCAATAATTCAAATCAATACTTCTTCTTTCGCTGGTTTGACAGATACAGGTATTGCACTTTGAATAGCTTGACCTGTTATAGTGTCGAAACCATTCTCAACATCTATTAATCGGTTTGTTGGGGAACCTATGTCCCTGACTTTTTCGTCGGATGACGATGCTGAACCCCACGAATGAGCCATAGAGATGACGCCTTGTCTGATATCGTCTGAGGATTTAGCCACTCCTATCAACGATGCTCTTGGGGATGCGATCTGGATGAGTTCATCATCTGCCACTTCTAAATCAATCATGTCTTGAGGATTCATGTATGCATAGTTCGTGGGAGTTTTCTTGTTGAGCTTACTTAATTCACCGCCAAGAGAATTGAGGTGAGTTTTCAGTCGCCTGCTCACTAAGCGAAAAGTATGAATTTTAGGGTCAAAGCCTTCCATACGTTCTGCAGATGTTTGCTGAGAAAGAATTTCTTGAAGTTCAGCCAAATGATCATCAAGCGCTAGGTGAAATTTTCCGCTGGAGTTAGGGTCAGCTTCTTCAATTTCCTGCTTCAGGTATTCAAGAGTCTGTCCATTTTTTTTGCGAATCTCATCGAAGGGGACAAGTGAATGTGCATAAATTAACTCCAGAATGTCATCATCCGTAGGGCGACTTCCACTCGGTATCTCGCCACCAGGAAGTTGAATTTTCACATTCAGTCGTTCAGCTATTTCCCAATAAAATTCCCAGTCATTTAAAAGATCCCCTTCGGGGTTTTCAATAACCGCGGGCGTGTAGCAGGCATAGGGAGCCCGAAACCACCTATCCATAAATGGGGGAACATCAGATCGTTCAAGACTTAAACGCGGCGGGAGAATGTAGTCAGCAAATTGAGCAGTTTGAGTCATACGATGATCTATAGCTACCAAGAGTTCGAGAGATTCCATCGCCTCAAGACTTCTCTCTTGATCGGGCCAAGCGGCTACTGGATTCCCACCG
The DNA here is from genome assembly GCA_002712415.1 of Actinomycetota bacterium. GTDB lineage: Bacteria > Actinomycetota > Acidimicrobiia > Acidimicrobiales > UBA8592 > UBA8592. The sequence goes on from PATO01000037.1 coordinate 7,842, forward strand.
TTTGAGATAAGGGCCCGAATCTGGCCTTCACCTGGTTCAATTATTTCTTGAGCCAATGTCGTACAAGGCATTTCTCCGCCGTACCCTCGTAGGCCTCTGAATCTGCTCTTTGGACCTGAAAGTGGGTTAAACGGACCCAATACCTGAGCTCGTTTCCTGGTGTCTGGTTGAAGGAGGCTTCTACTTTCAGCGATTTGACCAGCCCTTAGCCAACGGCCACAAATAACGTTCAGGCATATTACCAGGTGCTCCATAAGACTTGGGTAAGGCGACATTGAAGGCCCGGTCCCAGTTCCTGCCGTACCTGTAGGACCTTCAGCAAAAAGTTTTGCCGCTTTTAAGATGTCTTCTTTATCAACATCGCATCGCTTAGCTGCGAAGTCGGCAGTGAACTTCCTCGTCGCTTCAGCAAGACGCTCAAGGTGAGCAGCCTCAATCCATTCTTCACAAAATTCGTGGTCATGAAGATCTTCAGAAAGAATAATATTTATTAAGGCCGCAAGAAGAGTGGGATCTTCACCAGGCCGGATTTGAAGATGGATATCTGCCTGAGTCGCAAGCTCTGTTCGTCGTGGATCAATAACAATTAATTTGAGGCCCTCTTCTTTTCTATTGCGTAAAGTCGTGAAAGGATTGGTGCCCTGTAATCCCCCGAACGGCGCAAAACTAGAAACCATTGGGTTGTAGCCAATAGCTAGCAAGACATCTACCTCAGAAAAATTCTGCGGTCCTGCTTCCCAAACACCTGCCCGCATAGCAGCCGTTCGTTTCATTGGTTGGTCAATAGTGACGGACGTGTAATAACTAATTGAGCCTATTGCTTTATGGAAGGCCCTAGCCACCGGATCAGATGGAGCATTTTGATACCCTCCGGTTCCTGTGTAAGTAGCTATCGCTCCTGGACCATGCTGCTTAATAATTGATTCCATTCTTTCGGCTATCTCATCTAATGCTTGCTCAGACGTAATTTCCTCATAATGCCCATCAGGCATTTTCTTTAACGGATACCGGATTCGACTTGGGCTGTGGATCTGCTCGGGTATCTGGCGGCCCTTTACACAGGTGTAACCTTCAAACAGAGGATCCTCGTCAACTCCGAGAATTTTAGTTACTCTTCCGTCAGTGAATTCAACATCTATGGGGCAAGCTGCATGGCAAATTCTACAAAAGGATCGTTTTGTTATATTTCCCATGCGCGCACCCCACCTCGACGATAGTTATCTACACATCCGCAAGTTTTCTTTAGCCTAATACAGAATTGCGATATTGCGAGAATCGGTTGATACTAGCTAAAGATCTATGGGGTGCTATGGATTACAAATTTCTTCAAATTGAGATCGCTGACAATGTTGCAACCGTAACGATTAACAGACCTGAGGTTCTTAATGGCCTTCACCCAGAGGCTCACTCCGAAATGGAGAGAGTTTGGGAAGATTTAGGCAGCAATGAGCAAGTCAAGGTTGCTATTTTGACAGGTGCCGGTTCAGCCTTTTCTGCAGGGGGAGATCTAAATGATATGGAAAGTCGACTGAAGAGGGATCCATCTGGAGGGTCGGGTATCTCTGCTGCTTCTGCAAGACGAATAGTTTATAATCTTCTTGATTTTGAGAAGCCCTTGATCGGTGCAGTCAATGGGCATGCTATTGGTTTAGGGGCGACTTTGGCTTTACTAACTGACATTGTGATTTCCTCTAAAGAGGCAAAATGGGGAGACCCTCACATAAATATCGGGCTAGTTCCAGGGGATGGTGGTCTCGCTATATGGACCGTGCTCATTGGCCCTAATAAAGCAAAAGAGATGATGATGCTCGGCTCAACTATCTCCGCTGAGTTCGCTGATCAACTTGGTTTAATAAATCATGTAGTTGATGATGATCAGGTAATGGCCACAGCTTCAGAGATAGCACTTCAACTTTGCGATGGGCCTCAAGCAGCTTTGAGAGGTACTAAAATTTCAGTTAACAACTGGCTTAAATCTCAGTTTGCATCATTATTCGAAGTAAGTCTTGCCGCAGAGTTGGAATCTATGCGACATCCCGATTTCGGTGAAGGCGTCAATGCTGCTTTAGAGAAGAGGATACCGAAATTCAACTAGCTGATACTTAAGTGCTATTCTTTGCCCGCATTCGGTTTTTGCTTGTCGATAAATGAAGCTACGCCTTCTTTATGGGCCTCGGACCTAAAGCATTCGAGCAACGCTTCTCGACTTGCAATCTGATGGTCAGCAACATTCTTTGTGAGACCAGAGTAAAGCAATTCCTTCGTCAAGCGATGTGAAGAATCTGAACCTCTCAAAAACGTTTTCGCTTCATCTATCGCAGCTTTCACAAGGTTTTCAGGCTCAACAATCTGGGTAACGTATCCAATCTCATATGCTCGTTGCGCATCTAGCCATTCTCCTGAGTAAAGCAACTTTAAAGCATTTTGTATTCCGATTTGCCTTGGGAGAAGCCAAGTTCCAGCTCCAGTATCGGGGATTAAACCCCGATGAGCAAAATTCCATGCAAAGCGGGCATTCGTAGAGACAATTCTGATATCACAGTGGCTTGTCCATTCGGCGCCCATACCCACAGCGGGACCATTTACTGCAGCAATGACAGGAACAGGGCATGCCGTAATATTCCACAATCCGCTCTCATCGTGAGTAGGGACTTTAATACCTCTTTCTTCAGGAGGTATACCTGATAGGAAATTTAGGTCTATCCCAGCACAGAAAGCGTCTTCGGCACCTGTCAAAATGACAACTCTTGCTTCATTCCCAGCGACAGTAAGGTGGCGATACATTTCCTCTATCATCTGATAGGTCATCGCGTTTTTTCGGCTTGGGTTGTTAATGGTGATAAAGGCTATTCCATCATCGTCGCAAGCGTAATCTGTTGAACCCATGCATTTACTTTAGACCAGTTTCTTAACAGTCATTTAGGAGTATGCACTTATTCCCCACCTGCTCCTGCTAAACCATGACCATGGCAATTACTCCTATAGTTGGAACCCTGGCTTACATTCTTGATCACGAAAGCGACAGAGTTCTTCTTATCCGTCGAAACTCAAGACCAGATGATGATCATTTTGGCAAAGTAAACGGTTTAGGAGGAAAGGTAGAAAAGGATGAAAATATCGTATGCGGTATCGAAAGAGAAATTGTAGAGGAGGCCGGAATTACGATTACCGAATACGAACTCCGAGGAGTAATTACATGGACAGATTTCGGCCCCAAACGTGAAGACTGGCTGGGATTCATTTTTCTCGTAACAGGATGGGAAGGATCTCCTAAATCATTCAACGAGGAGGGCTCTTTGGAGTGGGTTTCCAGACAGCACCTTTTAGACGCTTGCAACATTGACGAAGTCACCTCGGAGAAATCCAAGCTTCCTCTTTGGGAAGGAGATAAGTATTTCATTCCGATGGTTTTTGACTCAGACCCACGAGTCTTTTACGGATCTATGCCGTATGACGGAGAAATATTTAAGGCCTGGGATTATAAACGTCTCTAATTAGACAATTCTTCTTTTAGCGACACCAAAAGTGATATCACTGCCGGACTCTGAGCTGCATTCTTGCGAGAAGCAACAATCAGATTCCTCGTGCCAAGAATAGAGCTAGGAGTTAATGGCCTTGGCCCGTCTTCCGCTTGAACATTAGGAAGGACGGTCCAACCTATACCCAAATTTACCATTTCTTTGAGAACCTCAGGTTGCGGTGAATCAGCTACTACCTCAACAGAGGACCCTCGTTCCTTAAGCGCCGCCGAGATTATCTTTCGCGTATTTGAGCTTTCAGGAAAGAGCACCCAGGGGCCCCATTTACTTGGTGGACCCAACGATCCCCCTCCCGGTTTATATATAGATAGAGTTTCCGTCAATAGAGGCTCAATTTGAATACCTTTAATTTCATAACCAGGTTCAATACATACCACCAGGTCCAGCTGGCCCCTTTGCAGCGCATCAATTAAGGGACGAGAGGGACTCACATTCAAGTGAAAATTCAGGGATGGGTGCTCCGTTCTAAAATCTTTCAAAACGCTCTGGAAATAGTTCACCGCTGCTATGTCAATCATCCCTACTCGGATAGTGCCTTCGTGCGCGTTCCTCATTCGGTCTGACCATTTAGCCAAATCACTTGTTAACGAAATGACCTGCCGNGCATGATCTAAGAGAATTTCAGCGTTTGGATGGAGTANNCGCCTTCGTCCNACTCGNTCAAATAACGATACCCCTACTCTTCGTTCCAATTCTGCGAGCCCTTGTGAAAGNGCTGATGGTGTAACTCCGACANCATCTGATGCATCAGCCCATGTATTTTCTTCGGCCACAGCTATTAAATACTCAAGTTGACGTATTGAGAGGTCAGGTAAGCTAAGCATGCTCTTACAATATACTTTAGATTTACTTAACAATACTCGTTTAATGTTTATTATTGCTAATATCAGTTCATGACTTCAAGAAACATAAAATCATCGCAAGGAAAACTAGGCATCCTCACACCNGGAATGGGAGCGGTCGCTTCAACTTTCATAGCAGGTGTTCTGGCTGCAAGAAAAGGGTTAAAGCCACCTATTGGCTCTATCAGCCAAATGGCCCATATTCGCCTTGGAACAAAAGAGGAAGGGCGAAACCCATTGATCAAGGATTTCGTACCTTTAGCAGAATTAGATGACCTTGTTTTTGGTGGCTGGGATCCGATTTCCCCTAACGTGCTTGAAGCGGCTCGAACCGCCGGTGTCCTCGAAGGCGATGATCTCTCTGAAATTTCGAGCGACTTGGAATCTATTATTCCAATGGAAGCCGTTTTTGACAAAAAATGGGTTTCNCGTTTAGACGGTGTTCGCGTAAAGGATATTGAGAGCAAATGGGACCAAGCAGAGGCTCTGATACAAGACATAGCGAATTTCAAAGAAGAAAACGACTGTGACCGTCTCGTGATGGTTTGGTGCGGTTCAACGGAAGCTTTTCAAGAACCAAGCGAAGTTCACGCTTCTGTTGCGGCGTTTGAAGAAGGGCTAAGAAGTAACGATCCGAACATTTCTCCAAGCCAAATATACGCATATGCTGCATTGCAGAGTGACGTTCCATTTGCGAATGGTGCTCCTAATTTAAGCTGTGACCTAGATTGCATTGTTGAACTCTCAAAATCTCGGGGTGTTCCTATAGCTGGTAAGGATTTCAAAACAGGTCAGACGCTAATGAAAACGCTGTTAGCACCAGGATTCAAAGCGCGAATGCTTGGGCTTGAAGGCTGGTATTCGACAAACATTCTTGGCAACAGGGACGGAGAAGTACTTGATGCTCCAGAGAACTTTAAATCCAAAGAAGTTTCCAAATTAGGAGTTCTAGATACCATCCTGCAACCTGAACTTTATCCTGACCTCTATGGAGATATCCATCACGTCGTGAGGATCAATTATTACCCACCCCGAGGCGACAACAAAGAGGGTTGGGATAACATCGATATCTTTGGCTGGCTGGGTTACCCCATGCAAATTAAGGTTGACTTCCTCTGCCGAGACTCTATTCTAGCCGCTCCAATTGTCCTTGATCTTGCGTTGTTTATGGATCTAGCCCACCGGGCCGGTGAATCTGGAGTCCAAGAATGGTTAAGCTTCTATCTGAAAGCCCCACAGTCCTCGACAGACAGCGGGCCTGAGCATGACCTATTTATTCAGCAAACAAAATTAAAAAATACNCTTCGTGAATGGATGGGGGAAGAACCCGTTACGCATAGTGAAGCTGGCTAAAGGAAAACCAGACTTCAAGAAACTGAACCACCAGCTTTAACCCAGCTAGAAACGACACTTTCCGCCTCCTGGGGGTTGTAGACGTCCTCTTCGTAGCTCCATTGACCATTGCCCGCATAATGCAANATGACATGGACATTAAAGGAATACTCCGCATTCCCTCCAGTTGGGTCAGGAAGACAATTTGGTATTAGAGCGATAACACGATTTCCATCAATAATGTAGTGGTCCACAGGGAAAGTCATTTGTGGGAAAGGGCCCATTGCTGAAGTAATCCATTTCTTAATTGCGGCCTTCCCATGGAATTTCCCGTAATGATGCTCAAAATATCTTGCATCTTCCGTAAATTGATCTGCCCATGGAGACCAGTTCCCTGTCTGGACAGCGACTTCTCCCCTACGAACATACTNTCTGAATTCTTCCTCTACTTCTTCTCTTGAAACAATAATGTCAGGGACTTCTGGGGCCCAGTCCTCAATTCCGCGCAACGTATTATTCGGTGGGGTATCAATTCGGCCACCGTCATTAAACCATTCTTGCCACACACGCTCTGCATCAGCTGGATTATAGAAATCTTCTTCNTAATCCCAAAGCCCATTCCCTGCGTAGCGTAAATAGGTTGTGTTAGGGAATCCATAACGCTTTCCTGTACCAGTAGGATCTGGTAGGTTATTCCAGATATACAAAGCTACCTTATCTCCATCGATTGCCCACCATTCCATCCACATAGAGATATTGGGGTACTGCTTCATAGTAGAAACAATCCATTGAGAGATTTGCTCCCTACCGTTAAATTCCCCCAGGAAGTGCTCTATGTATTTAGCTTCGAGAGTGAATAGAGATGCCCAAGATTCCCAATCATGGTCAATAACGCCACGTTTTCTGTATTCATCAAACGCAATGGCGATTTCATCATTATTGGACCTATTCATGCATTACGCTCGCTCTCCTAATATCAGTAAGATTTTCACAACGATAACAAAAACTCAAGATTGGTATCTGTTGTTTCGGCAAAGACTGAAAATGTGATGTAAAAATAGAAATATGATTATTGTTGTCTCACCCGCAAAAGCATTGGACTTTGAGTCTCCTTGGGCGACTCAGAAAAGTAGTAAACCCTCCCTTCTCAAAAAAAGTGAAGAACTTGTCGGTGTGCTTTCTCAAAAGTCCCCTGACCAACTTGGTTCACTCATGTCGTTATCGGATTCACTTGCTGAGTTAAATTTTGAAAGATATCAGGATTGGAGTACTCCGTTTACTAAACAGAACTCTCGTCCAGCAATACTTTCTTTTAACGGGGATACATACACGGGAATGAACGCTTCGGAGTCTTTTTCTGAAGAAGACTATGACTACGCACAGGAAACTTTGAGGATACTTTCTGGTCTTTATGGAGTGCTCAGGCCTCTGGATTTAATCCAACCCTACAGGCTTGAGATGGGAACGAAGCTGGAAACCGAATATGGCAAGAATCTTTATGAGTTTTGGGGAAACTCTCTAACCGAATCTCTAAATAAAGCTCTAGGTGAAAGTCCNGGNGAAAAGGTTTTAATTAACCTTGCGTCTAACGAATATTTCAAATCTGTTCATGCAGATGAATTAGAGTTTCCTGTTATGACACCAATATTTCTTGATAGAAAAGACGAAGGGGACTATAAAACCGTGAGCTTCTATGCAAAACGTGCGAGAGGGTCAATGGCTTCTTGGATTATTCGAAATAGAGTTTCCCAATCNGAGCAATTTCAAGAGTTCGCGGAAAATGGCTACGAATTTTGCTCCGAGCGCTCAAAAAATCAGTCTCCGGTCTTCATTAGAACAAACTCATAGCTGAGTCATTAATGACTACAAAAATTGGCATTAACGGCTTTGGAAGAATAGGAAGACTAGTTGTGCGGGCGCTTGCCCATCATGAGCAACTTGAATTAACCCACATAAATGAACTTAACTGCGATGCAAAAACTGCTGCGCACCTNATGCAATTCGATACTGTCCATGGGACATGGAAACGTGAAGTCCATGAGTCAGAAGGAAATCTCATACTGGACGGGTCTTCGGTTAAGTACTCTCAAATTGGAAGTCCCAGTGATGTCGCATGGGAAGAAACAGACGTATCAATCGTCNTTGAGTGCACAGGGGCTTTTAGAACTGNTGAGGCATTGTCCANTTATTTTAATCGAGGGATTAGAAAAGTTGTTGTAGCTGCTCCAGTCCATGACGAGACCGTTCTTAATGTTGTCATGGGTTGTAATGATCACCTTTATGATGATCACAAATATGACATTGTGACAGCAGCTTCATGCACAACGAATTGTATTGCTCCCGTTGTAAAGGTGCTTCACGAACAGGTTGGTATTGATAATGGAATGATAACTACTATCCATGCNCCGACCAATACACAAGTGGTAGTTGATAAGCCTCTTGCTGACCCCAGACGNGCGCGTTCCTCTTTAAATTCTTTAATTCCTACATCAACTGGTTCAGCAACTGCGATAACTCGCATCTTCCCTGACCTTGAAGGAAAGCTCGATGGCCTCGCAGTTAGAGTACCTGTCCTTAATGCTTCTTTAACAGATTGTGTCTTTTCATTACAATCGGAAGTAAGCGCCCAAGAAACAAACGAGCTCCTTAGGCAAGCCTCAACTACAGAGCTGGAGGGCATCCTTGGATATGAAGATAGGCCACTTGTTTCCGCCGATTTTGTCAATGATTCACGGTCCGGAATTGTAGATGGTTTATCTACCTTGAAACTCCCGAATGGGCTTGTGAAAATTTTGGTTTGGTACGATAACGAATACGGTTATGTCCATCGAATGGCTGAGTTGGCTGCGAAGATTTCCAAAGGCCTATGACGAGAACGAAATGAAAATTAAAAGCTACGGTCTGGTAACCGGTGCTTACTGGAGCTTGACACTCACCGACGGTGCCTTGCGTATGGTTGTTCTCCTCCACTTTCACGAGCTTGGTTTCGGACCACTGGAACTTAGCTTTCTTTTCTTGGCCTATGAATTCATGGGTGTCTTAACTAACTTGTTTGGCGGAATCGCTGGATCAAGATTTGGGCTTGAACAGACTCTGAAGGCTGGTCTTCTGATTCAGATTTTTGCCCTTCTTGCAATTTCTTTCGTAGATACAAACTGGGGGAAGATCTTTTCTGTGGCCTTTGTAATGTTTTGCCAGGCCTTCTCAGGTATTGCGAAAGATTTGACGAAAATGAGTTCTAAAAGCGCCGTGAAATTTGTCGTTCCGGAGGATGGGTCTTCAGAACGACAAACTCGCCTATTTCGTTGGGTCGCTGTTCTTACTGGTTCAAAGAATGCACTGAAAGGTGTCGGATTTTTCGTTGGTAGCGCATTGCTATCACTTTTCGGTTATAGGACCTCGCTTCTGGCCCTTGCATCCATTGTTGCAGTTGCGTTGGGAGCGGTTTTAGTCTTCCTTGATGAGAGTATAGGTAAATCGAGTAAGCCCATTCCTAGGCGCATATGGGCATCTACTTACCCTGCCGTTAACAAGCTATCGATTGCCAGATTTTTTCTATTTGGTTCGAGAGACATCTGGTTCGTAGTGGCTCTCCCTATTTTCTTGGATGAGAGTTTAGGTTGGTCTTTTGAGGGAATCGGAGCTTTCCTTGCGGCTTGGGTTATTGGTTATGGCATTATTCAGTCGGGTGCCCCTTCTGTGATCAGGCTTAAAGATGCAGCAGGGGAAATTCAAGCCTCAACCCGTCTCTGGTCATTTACCTTGATGATATTCACTATTTTGTTGGCTGTTTTGGTTGCTTTTGATATAGCCAAAACTTTCACGGTAATCGTCGGATTACTATTATTTGGCGTTTTGTTTGCTTTAAATTCTTCGCTCCATTCATATCTAATTCTTGCTTTCACGGAGGACGATAGCGATGTAGCTGTTAATGTTGGTCTTTATTACTCGGCCAATGCGTTTGGGAGGCTATTTGGAACTCTTCTCTCTGGCTTGACTTATCTCTGGGGCGGCTTGTCGGCGGCATTGTTTACCTGTTGTGGCTTCTTGGCTGTCAACTGGCTAATTTCCTTCTCATTTCCGAAAAGAATTAAATCCGGCTTACAGTGAGACCCTTTTGTATCAGAACGCTACTTCGAGTACTTTGAACTCAGAATCGTGGTCTGCCAAAAAGAATTCCATTGATGGGAGGAACCCATATGGAAAACAGATTGCATCACCCGAACTTACGGTTTCTTCTCGTTCTTCAACTTCTATTTGCGCAGATCCCTGCTTAATAAACCATAGAAAAAAAGAGAGGGGTTTTTCTGGACTTATAGACGTTGGAGTTAATCTTGTGCCCTCTGATANAGAACCGNGGATTTCGTTCACCCAACCTTGATTCCCTGATGCCTCGCCTATTGAAGTCCCATATGCGGTCAAGGAGGTTGAATCTTTATAAGTTACCGGCTNTCGTGAGTTGGGCGTATCGTGAGTAAATTGTTGACCATTAAAATTTCGTGTACGCGCTATGGTGCTGTTGGGCAACTCCATTTTGAAGTCGGAAAATGTTGCATGATCTGCAGGAGTTGTCACTTCAATGACCTCAAGGTCATCAAATGATTCCAACACCTGATGGCGGATGCCTGGCGGTTGGAGAATACAGTCTCCCTCCTTAAACATAAANGGCTCACCTTGATCTTCGTATACCAATTTCGCTGAACCGTTAATGCAAAAGAGTGTTTGGAAGGAAACATCATGATAATGCACCCAGTCAGCCACTTTCCCGCTTCCTTCAATTCTTATTTGAGATGCCACGGAGATTTCGTTGTGGTTACCAGTCAAAGATCTATATGACATCCCTGCTCTGCCATGCACCCATTGAGTATCGCTTATCCGCGATACATGAACGATTGGCTGCAGATCTATTACCTGATTTTGTCGCTTAATGACAGGAACATACTTCACTCTGGTGCCGTTAGGGCCAATTAGATCCGTTCCGATGAGGGATTGATCCTCTATTGGAATTTCAATCGATAGTGGTTGTGCTTTTGCACTTTTATCTAACGCTATGGTGAATTGATCCCTATTCAAGATGGCATAATTAGGGTTATCTGCTGGTGAAATCATCATAATTTTGAACCCAAGTTTATTTACAAAGAACTCAAGCCCTGATTCAAATTCAGGTGCAGCAACTAGTGACCTTATTGATTTCGTCTCATCAGTAGCGTCAACAGTGAATTTCATGAAAACTATTTCCTCTTATTCTTTCAAGACTAGGGTTCAAAGATACTTAGTTACTCCTAAATACGATACCGTTGCATTCGAACAATGAATTTTAAAGCTGAAATTGATTTATGGTGAACCCAAAACCCCTTATAGGTATAACTGGACGTCGGCGTACTGGAGATAAATTACGTGGCAGTCTTGAGGTCATGAATCACCTTTCCTTTGAGGTGTATTGGGTTGACTATGCCCAAGGCATTATCGCAGCAGGTGGGATTCCTGTTTTCCTTCCTCTTAGCCTTGACCCATCAGAAATCATTCCTCGACTGGATGGCATACTCATGAGTGGCGGGGCTGACATAGATCCCGAAAGGTACGGTGCAGACCCTGAGCCTGAACTGCAGTCAATAGAGCCGGTGCGTGATGATTTTGAATTGAAAGTACTTGAGAAGGTGTACGAGAATGAATTGCCTGTTGCTGGGATTTGCCGAGGCCTACAAATTCTTAATGTCCACGCCGGAGGAACGCTATTTCAAGACGTTCCTCCACACGCTGCTCGAAAGGAACCCCCCTCAAGTCGGGTGCATGAAGTTACCTTTGATGATGGATCTTTATTTTCAGGTCTCTACGGGTCATCAATACAAGTGAACTCTTTACATCATCAAAGCATCGATAAGCTGGGTAAGGGATTTCTGGCTACTGGGGTCTCAAATGATCAAGGAGTTGAGGCGATTGAGCATGTTGAACGACCTATTATCGCTGTTCAGTGGCATCCAGAAATGTTAGACACGCGAGATAGCGATCCACTTTTTCAGTGGCTAGTCCAGCGCTCTTCGGAGCGACTTTAGGTATTCTGGGGAAAACCTAAGTCGACTTGACTGCTTGTTGGGTCAGGCCAACGACTTGTGATAACTTTTTGCTTCGTATAGAAACGCATTCCTTCTGGGCCATACATTGCTGTATCTCCAAATAGAGAATCATCCCAACCGCCAAATGAGTGGTACCCCACTGGAACAGGTATTGGAACATTAATTCCTACCATTCCGGCCTGCACATTTTTTTGAAATTGTCTGGCTGTGCCTCCGTCTCGAGTGAAGACTGCTACTCCGTTGCCATATTGATTCTCAGCTATGACATCCAATGCGTCATCAAAGGATTGGACTCTTACGACCGAGAGGACTGGGCCAAAGATTTCGTCTCGGTACACCTCCATATCTGTTGTCACGTTATCCAAAAGAGTCGCTCCGACATAGAATCCCTTTTGCTCAGGCGAGTGCATCCGACCATCACAAACAACGGTTGCGCCTTCTGCTTCACCTGAGTTGATATAGTCAACAACTCGGCTGCGATGCTCTTCGCTTATGAGTGGACCCATCTCTGAATCAGGTTGCATTCCTGGCCCGATCTTTAGATTATCAATTCGATCAGAGATAGCTTTTACTAACGGTTCTGCTACTTCTCCGACCGCAACAACAACTGAAATTGCCATGCAACGCTCACCAGCTGATCCATAAGCGGCGGAAACTGCGGAATCTGCTGCAAGATCAATATCGGCATCCGGAAGCACAACCATATGGTTCTTGGCGCCCCCTAATGCCTGAACCCGTTTACCTCCTGCGGTTGCAGACTCGTAAATGTGTTTCGCTACAGGCGTGGACCCAACGAAACTCACAGCGTCAACATCATCATGGGATAGAAGTTGGTTAACTGTTTCTGCTCCTCCATTGATTAGATTAACTACACCTTTTGGAAATCCAGCCTCATTCATTAACTTGATTATGAACTCCGGCGCTGACGGGTTTCGGTCTGATGGTTTAAGAATAAAAGTATTTCCACAAGCTATGGCGTTAGGGAACATCCATAAAGGAACCATGACTGGAAAGTTAAAGGGCGTTATCCCTACGCATACACCGACTGGTTGACGAACTGTATAAACGTCGACGCCGGTTGATGCTTGCTCGCTGAATGAACCTTTGAGAGTTTCAGCAAACCCGCAAGCGTATTCAATATTTTCTATTCCTCTTGCTACTTCTCCTCTTGCGTCGCCATGGACTTTTCCATGTTCTTCGGTTATCAATTCAGCGATGTAATGTTCATTTTCAAGTACAAGATTACGAAACTTGTACAGGAGTTTCGTTCGTTGAGCGATAGATGCTTCGCTCCAATCACTGAGTGCAGCCTTAGCAGCTGCCACAGCCTGATTAACTTCTTCTGATGTCGCATGCTGTATTTCTCCCACTTGCTCTTCTGTAGCTGGGTTTAGAACTGCATGAGTCTTTTGAGTTGCTATACCAACGCTTTGACCATTGATGTAGTGCTGAATTGAACGCATGGAATCCTCTCGTCTTTGCAATCCTAAGCATACATACTTTTATCGCTGGGAATTCATTGCGGATACTCGCAAGCCTTATTGCTTGAGGTAATCATTTAGATTTCTCTGGGGGCAAGGTTACCCCTTGCCCCCAGTGAAAGNATTTAGCCTTTCGCGTTCACGAATGCATCGGAGTAATTCGTTTCAAAATCTCCGGTGTCCTCAATTGATTCTAGAGAATCAACGCCGCCAGCAAAGAGCTCTGGGTTTCTTATGAAGTCGAGAAGATCATCGTAATAACCATCAGGATCTTCGCCCATAAGGTCTAGAGCCGCCTGGTTAGGCGTGTCGTAGTAGTTCCAGTCAGTCAGCGCAGCACCTTGCTCAGCGGTGAGCATCCAGTTAATGAAAGTATGTGCTGTGCATGGGCTTGGCGCGTCGAATGGGATCGCCATGTTATCAATCCATTTCGTTCCGCCCTCTTCAGGAACAAAGTAGACATAGTCTTCATAATTGTCTTGATCCAAGAACTGCACGAACATGTCGCCGGAATAACCGTGCCCTATTACAGTTTCACCACTTGTTAGGAACTCGTCAGCAGAGTCNGTATTGAATGCTGCGAGCCTGCTTGACGTAGCTGCTANCAAGTCTTTAGCTTCNTTCAATTCGGATTCGCTTGTCGTGTTTAATGAGTAGCCAAGATACTTAAGTGCAGCTCCGACTGTCTCTCTTGGGTCATTCAGTAACTGAATTTGCCCATCAAATGCACCGGAGATTGCAGGATCAAAAATNAGTCCCCATGATCGTGGAAAGTCATCACCAACAACGGCTGTGTTGACACCNATACCAGTGGTTCCCCATTGGTAAGGGACTGAATATTCAGCTTTCGGATCATAGTAAAGCCCACTGAAATCGTCTGAGATATTTGAACTATTGGGTATCGCATCTAAATTTAGCTTCATAATATGGCCTGCTTCTATGAGGATTGAAACCATGTAGTCAGAAGGGACGATGACATCATAACCAGAATTTCCGGCTGAAATTATTGGTTGCATAGCCTCGTTACTTTCGTACGTATCCAAAGTGAAACTAATGCCGTATTCTTCNGCAAAGGCTNCTAGTTGCTCTTCGTCTATGTACTCTGCCCAGTTGTACATCGCAAGATCGCCATCAATTTGGCCTACCTCACATGCTGACCCCGCGCTGTCGTCATCATCGCTCCCGCAAGCTGTAACTGCTAGCAGCGATATAGCAAAGATAGCGCCGAGTACCTGTAGCTTTCGTGTCTTTCTCATTTCTTCCCTCCTGGCCTTAGACCATTGGTTTAATCTAACCACCGCGTCTCGTGCGTTCTGCCAATAGCGATAGCCCCACTAATAACATAGACGAGACTAGCATAATCACAGAAATTGAGTTGATAAGTGGTGTCACGCCTTTACGGATAAGCCCGAAAACATATACGGGTAGCGTCGTCCAACCGGGACCTGCTACGAATTGAGTGATGACAACATCATCTAAAGAAAGAGTCATCGCTAATAATGCTCCTCCTGCAATGCCGGGGAGTATTTGCGGGAAGGTGACATGCCTGAATGCTTTCCATCTGGATGCATACAGATCTACTGCTGCTTCTTCTAAGTCTGTACTCATCCCAGCTAATCTGGCTCGGACTACAACTGAGACGAAACTGATGTTGAAGGCGATGTGGCTTATTGATATTGACCAAAATCCCTTTCGTAATTGTAGACCGAAAAGGTTGTCTAGGATTTCAAAGAACTCTCCAAAGAACAACAAGAGCATTACCGCCATTGTTACGTCGGGAATAATGATAGGTAGATAAAGCAGAGCGTCAAAAACTCTTTTACCTTTGAAAGTAAAGCGCTCCAATGCAAGAGCTGACATTGTGCCGAGAATTACAGAAATTATTGTTACGACAATCGCGATTTTTATCGAGTTCTCAAGGGCATTTCGCGCATTTGAGCTATCAATGAATTGCTCGTACCAGCTAAGAGTGAATCCGCCCCATTTTCCGACATTACGACTTTCGCTAAAGGAAAAGATTACGAGAAGAACTATGGGGGCGTAGAAGAATAGATACACAAGCCAACCGTTTATTTGAAGGCCAACTTTTGATAAGCCTCTTGGCTCAACTGCGTTACTCATAGTGTCCTTCCGCCTTTACGGAAGTAAATGATGGTCATGAGTAGCATGACAGCCATCAGGACGAAGCTCAATGCAGCCCCAAACGGCCAATTTCGAGCAGTTAGGAATTGTGTAACGATATAGCTTCCAAGAAGTGTTGTTTTCGCTCCACCAAGTACCTCTGGGGTTACATATGCACCCAAGGAAGGAACAAAAACTAATATAGAGCCAGCGATAACGCCTGGCATCGACAATGGCAGCAGGACATTTTTAAAGGATTGCCACCCGTTCCCATAAAGATCTCTGCTTGCTTCTAGCAGTTGACCATCTATTCTCTCAATCGCTGCGTATAGAGGAAGGATCATAAATGGGAGGTATCCGTAGACAAGACCTAGCACAACGGCTTTTTGTGAGAAGAGAAGCTCGTGTGTTCCTAATCCGAAGAATTCAGTGACTTTAGTAAAAGGTCCATCATTTCCGAGTATTACGCGCCACGCGTAGTTGCGCACTAAAAAATTAGTCCAAAACGGAATCATTACGAATACGAGCATTACGTTTCGGATAGCTGGTTTTCGTGTAGAGAGATAATAGGCAAAGGGATATGCAATGACTAGGCAGATAACTGTTGTGAGAATAGCCAGCCAAAGGGAGCGGAATAGTATTGTCCTAACGATTGGTTCAGCGATTCTCTCGTAACTTTCTACATTCCAACCCGATAAATCTGTTCCGCCAAATCGATTTCTTGTGGCAAAACTGTATATGAGGACGATTGCTAACGGAATAACAAAGAACAAGATCAAATAAAGATAGGACGGCAGTGCCATGAGAAGCCCCCTTCGAGCTTCTTTCTTTTGTGCCGTCTTTTCGAATTCTGGTGTTGCCACCTCTACAACATGCTCCGAAGATTCTCTTTTACGCATTAGTCTTCAACTACTGAAATAGCGTCATATTCCCAGTGAACAGTCACATCATCTCCAACATTGAAAACTTCCAAACCTGGCCTGTTTTCTTCTCGTACTTCAATTGATAACCATGTGAACTTGACCCCGTAAACTCGCGCATTCCCAAGATATGTGATGGTCTCAACTGTTCCTTGAACACTGGAGTAAGGGTCGGATGACTCTGAACGTTGCGTGATCTTCGTCCTTTCAGGCCTAATACTGATTGATACTTTGGTTCCTTGAGGAAAAGTATTCTGAGCTCTGATTGAAGTCCCGTTGCTAAGCACGACAGTTTCATTATCTGCGGTCGTTCCATCTAAAAGGTTTGTCCTACCGATGAAGTCAGCAACAAACCTATTTGCTGGGCTTTCATAAATTTCTTCGGGACTTGCGACTTGCAAAAGTTTCCCTTCATGCATGACCGCTATCCGGTCGGACATTGTTAAAGCCTCCTCTTGATCGTGTGTAACAAATACAAAGCTGATTCCTACGTCGCGCTGGAGTTTCTTGAGCTCTAATTGCATTTCTTGCCTGAGTTTTAGGTCTAATGCGCCTAGGGGCTCATCTAGAAGCAAAACCTTTGGTTGGTTCACCAATGCTCTGGCTAGAGCTACTCTTTGCTGCTGCCCACCAGACATTTGCGATGGTTTGCGAGTCTCAAGTCCTGCCAACTGCACAAGTTCAATCATTTCCATCGCTCGTTCTTTTGTTTCTTTCTTTGCGACTCCTTGCATCTTGAGCCCAAACCCCACATTGTCAATTACTGTGAGATGGGGGAAGAGGGCGTAATTTTGGAAAACTGTATTGACCGACCGTTTATTAGGAGCAAGGGTACCTACTTCTTCACCAAAAATTGAAAGGCTTCCCTCTGTTGGGAATTCTAAACCTGCGATCATTCTTAGTGTTGTGGTTTTCCCACACCCGCTCGGGCCGAGTAAAGAGAAAAATTCACCGTCTTCAATGGTTAAATCTACATTGTCAACAGCGGTGACGTCACCGAACTTTTTGGTGATTCCTTTTAATTTAACTGCAGCAGTCATTTTCCCTCACGTAATCGTACCTTTCTCTAGATATATCCAAACGGTTGACGTGTAGCCCCTTTTTTCTCAGCTTGAAGACAAATAAAGTCATGCAAAAGGGTCGCAGCAGCAATCGCCGTGATCTCACTGATNTCGTACGACGGCGCTACTTCGACAACATCCATGCCGATAATATTGAAATCTCCAAGAGAGCGAATTGCATCTAAAGCCTGCGCTGTACTTAGACCACCTGCAACCGGGGTCCCAGTTCCCGGAGCGAAAGCGGGGTCNAAGCAGTCAATATCAAATGTCAAATANGCTGTGTGTGTGCCTACGACCTCTCGAATAACCTCTATAACTGCTGGAATCCCTTCTCTATGCACCCAAGGAGCTCCAAGGATAGTGAAATCATACGTTTCTGCGTTATGTGTTCGAATCCCTACTTGGACAGACGTCTCGGGATTTATGATCCCTTCACGAAGCGCCCTAAGGAACATTGATCCATGATCTAATCTATGCCCGTCGTCTTCCCAAGTATCACANTGCGCATCAAAGTGGATTAGGGACAACGGTCCGTGTTTTTCTGCATGCGCTTTTAGTAACGGGTACGTTACGAAATGGTCACCCCCCATGCTCAACATCATTGTTCCGGTTTCAATGATTTCTAGAGCGTGCTTTTCAATCTGGTCAGGTGCTTGGTTTGGGTAGCCATAATCAATAAAGCAATCCCCGTAATCAATGACTTTCAGATATTGAAAAGGGTCGAAACCAAAGGGGTAGGCTTCTAATTCTGCTAAACCAACTGAAGCAGAACGTATTGCCCTAGGGCCAAGGCGTGTTCCCGGCCGGTTGGAGGTTGCCATATCGAATGGAATACCTGTTACTGCGATATCAACATCAGTAAGGTCACGAGAGTAATTCCTTCTCAAAAAAGAAAGAGCACCTCCAAATGTCATTTCAGGATTTCTTCCNAGCAAACCCTCGCGACGGAAAGCCTGATCACCTTCAATTTTTTCCCCCATCGTTAGCTCTCCTTGTATTCCAAGTTTCTCCAGATAATTAAGGCTGCATAATTATCAATCTCCGGATTTGCTATGTAGTCCGGCAAAGCGCACACCAATTCAAAACCATTATTAGCTTGAAATGAAAGTGTTGAGTCGTAAATAATCTTCTCCCTCACAGCAGTTATGTACTCATCAGCAGTCATTTCTTCTTTGTATTTTGCAAAGCCAGGCATAACACCTCCAGCGATAATCCCCTTGAGATTACTACTGATACATACCTGTTTACGCAAAAGATACAGCTCCCCACCTATTCCTTTTCGTCTATACGTCGGATTAACCGCTATGGAGGTACCGTAGTACCATTCCCCACTAGGTGTGTGACCCGAACTTCCATCTCCCGGCATGATGTCGTGAACTGTGTGGACCGGATTATCCTCATCAAAGTGAACTTGCACACCTAAACCCATCGCAACAGCTGAGTCCCCATCAAATCCAACAAAGCCACCTTGAGGGAAGTCGCAAGATAGCACCTCCAGTTCTTCTTTGTTATAGAGATCTTCTGGATTAGAGGTTGGGAAAGACGAGAGTTCAATATGCTCCATTTCCGTTGACCACTCTGGTCTAGGGTGCCTGTAATGTAATCCTGACTTTTCTCCGACATACACAACAGGTCCCTCAACCATCCTGCCACCTAATCAATTCATAATCGTTATGAGATGGCTGACCCCAACATGCCCAGAATTCACCAGTCGCTGGTCGCATAATGGCGGCACCACTTGATTCTATTCTGTGGGGCGGTTCAGGCACTCTACAAATTGCCTCATTGTCCTGAGTTAACTTGATTAAGCGTTCCAATCCTATTTCACCACTCATTAGAAGTTCATTTCCTCTTGAGAGCCTCAGGGTCGAGTTAGCTAATAGATCCGATGGCCGCTCAGCTTCTTCTGCCTGAGCTTGCGGCGACACAGCATGATTAGTATGTATTATTGGCACGGATTCCAGTCGGGTGACTGTCTGCGCATCAGGCATAGCCTCTATATTGAAACCATCTCCCTGCTTATCCATTATGAGGTAGTTATGCGCTCCAGCAAGATTAGCGTTACTTAGAATACTCAACGCATCATTTGATGATTCCTGCCGCAGCATTGACCGGACAACCGATGGCCACACCACTCCAACTTTTCCCGTGCTACTTGTGAGGTTGTTAATTCCTACTGCTACGCCTTGATCATTCATTCCTATTTGCCCTAGACAGCCCGTTGTGGTGAAAATAAGTGCAGAAGGGCATTCGTCGGGTTTGACTCGGAGCAAAAGCACATGATCAGTTGCGGTATCGTGCATATCCCAGGTTTGGGCTAGAAAGCCTTGACCATTAGCTCGTGAATCGGGAACTAGGACTGCTGTACAGTCATCTTCATGCAGCTCAGGTGGGGTCGCCCCACCTGTTGCTGATCTGACCGTGTCCACGAAGTCAGTAAAACCTCCAACAATGATCGCTTCAGCTATAGAAATATTTGCTCCTTCTGCAAGGGCACTCATTTCAGTAAATAATTGGGGATCAAAATGTTGGTGGTCGGGAATCAATGACTCGGCGAGGTCGATAATATCGGACTCGCTCATCTGCTTACCTGACCACGATCCTGATGCCACAAGTTTGACTCTTTCTTCAACATAATGTTGGATCTCATCTGCAAACTGCTTCCCATGCAGGAAACCTATTGATTCGAAAGAACCCTGAGCATCCAGAATTCGTAGCTTGGGTCGTTTCATGAGTTCATGATTTCGTTGATTGCTTTTTCGGCTATATCAATCATGTGATCAATGTCTTGATCCTCGATGATTAATGGAGGACAAAATGCCAGTGCGCCATTTATTGCCCTGCAGATAACTCCCTTTTCTGTCATTTTGTCCCTAACTGCCAATCCTTGTTCAGTTGTGGCCCCCTGTATCTGCCCGGCCCAGATAGCCCCAACGCCACGAACTTCAGATAGAAGCCCATCACTTTTAAGTGCCTCAAGTCCCTGAGAAATTCTCTTCCCAATATGCTTTGCCCGTTCAACAAGGCCTTCCTTTTCTATAAGGTCAATATTTGCAATAGCTGCA
>PATO01000038.1 GCA_002712415.1 Actinomycetota bacterium
TCAATCGCTTGAAGAAGATGAGTTTTTCCTAGACCAGCTTCACCATGAATAAAGAGTGGATTGTACGACTCTGCAGGCCTCTCAGCTACAGACAAAGCAGCAGCATGAGCAAAGCGATTGCTTGTTCCCGTAACAAAGGTTTCAAAAGTGTACTTTTTGTTTTTAACTACTGATTTCTCTTTGTCTATATGATTTATCTCTTTATAGAGAGGCGGTCTTATCTCCGCTGCTTCATTTGTACTAGGTATAAGAGTATCTGCTTGAGCTAGGTCCATTTCATTGCTGTCTTTTGTATCAACTTCAACTATTAATTGAATATGTGTCGGTGATGCTTCTTCAAGTGCTTCGAGGACAAGAGGATTATATTTTCCTTCGACCTGTGCTTTCACCCAGTGGTTTGGAACTGTGAGAATTAACTCATTTTCAGTTATCGATTGAGGTCGTGCTTCTTTGAAGGTTGACTGCCAAACCCCATCAGATACCTGGTCTCGAATAGATTGTGCGCAAGCATCCCATAGTTGCGTTACGTTTGACATGGATTTTCTCTTTTCTACTTCAACTCCACAGTTTCATGTAATAGCTGTGTGTGTAATCTTGTGGAGATCTTTAAATTTTTATAGCGTGACTGTGCAACCTAGCAGCATGTGAACAAACTTGCCAGTGGAAGTCTAGTGGATTTGTTTTCCCTGTTCACAGCCATTTTTTAACACTTATCCACAGGGTATGGATATGCTTTTAAACCAAACTCTGATTGACCTGTGGATAACTTAGCTTAGTATTTTTGAATTATGATTTTTTAAGGTTGTGATAACTCAAGAAGAGCCTCTAGCGTATTGGTGTAAGGTAAATGCTGCCTGGAGATAAAAAGTCAGTTAAAACTGGGCTTCGAAGCAGGGTGTGTTGGAAGAAACCTTAAAATATATAACGTAAAGGATTAAAAGTGAAGAGGACATTTCAGCCAAATGTACGGCGAAGAGCTAAAAAACATGGCTTTCGTAATCGAATGTCAACCAGAGGGGGCCGTGCGATTATCAAAGCGCGTCGGCGACGAGGAAGGCAAAAACTGTCAGCGTAATAGGGAAAGTATCTGGGAGGGATAGACATACTTCCCTACTGAAGCGAGGGATTCGGATAAAAAGAAGGCCCCTTGAAATAGTCTATCTCTACGAAAAAACAGGTCTTCCATGTTTGGCGTTTGCTATCCCGAAAACAGTGGGAATAGCTGTTTACAGAAACCGAATCCGTAGGCAGTATCGGGAAGCATTTCGAAAACTGGTTATATCTGATCCAAATTCAGTCAAAGAAGGAAACTATTTAATAAAAATTCACTCAAAACAAAGTGAAAAATTTAACGCAGAAATAGTTTTAAAAGAAGCATTAAATGAATTATTCGAAGAACATATTGCATAAGAGATCAACAAACAAACTCCTTAAAAGAGCAGGTCAAAAGGCTATTTTGTTGTATCAACGTGTTACTGTGAATAAATTGCCGTCATGTCGTTATGTGCCGAGCTGCTCGGAATACGCATATGAGGCTATCGATGCGCACGGAATCCTTAAAGGTGGTTGGTATTCAACTAAGAGGTTATGTCGTTGCCACCCATGGGGAGGGCATGGATATGACCCAGTACCAGAGAGGAATACGCAATGCTAGAGTTTTTTGGGGATATTCTCACCACAATTTACGATTTTTTTCCTAATTACGCTTTTGCAATCATCATCTTTACTTGTCTAGTCATGATTGTGTTAACTCCGGTAACACTCAAACAAACACGCAGCATGCTGGCTATGCAAAAAGTAGCTCCAGAATTAAAAAAACTAAGAAAAAAGCACGGAAACGATCGCGATAAATTAAATCAGGAAATGATGGCGCTTTATCAAGCGAACGGCATTAACCCTTTAGCAGGATGTCTTCCCCTGATAGCGCAAATGCCTATATTCTTCGGCCTTTTTTATACTGTTCGCGGGTTGACAAGAAGAACAGGAGATGTAGGACTAAGACTTGGAGATGTCTCAATTGTTGATCAAACAAATACAGATTACATCCCTGCCTTGAATGCACAGGTCTTTAATCCAGACTTCATTGGAAAAGACACTGAAATGTATCGAGACCTAGCTTTATCAACAGAAATGACCTCTTTAGGTATGGATTTAGCGCGTACCCCGTGGAATGTTTTAACAAACAACTTCGCGGAAGGCCTCCCCTACCTACTATTAGTTCTCCTGGTTGGTTTGTCGGCTTGGTATCAACAACGGATGATATCAAACAGATCCTCATCTTCAATGTCTGAAATGCCTGCTCAGCAGCAACTTTTAATGAAATATATGCCTTTTATGCTACCGATATTTTCATTCGGTTTTCCTGCTGCTCTCGTCTTCTATTTTTTGACGTCGAATGCATTCAGAGTGCTTACACAATTATTTATAACGAGAAAATACTACGGTAAAAACGCTGATACATCGGAATTAATCAAACCAACAAAAGAAATGGTTGAATCTG
Organism: Actinomycetota bacterium; assembly: GCA_002712415.1. Classification (GTDB taxonomy): domain Bacteria; phylum Actinomycetota; class Acidimicrobiia; order Acidimicrobiales; family UBA8592; genus UBA8592. Next base: position 2,501 of record PATO01000038.1, read on the forward strand.
TACAAAAACAGAAACCTGGGAAATCAATTGACCAAAGCGAAATACATGGAACACGCAGGCATTTGACGAACCCACCAAAGAAACGCAATAAAAAAACTAAACCCACCGAGACAAATAGTCCAAAAAAGGGAAAAGTTGCAGAGCGTAAAGAGCCACAAGCCCGCCCTACATCAAAAAGGGTGACACCAAAGAAAAATAGTGAACCAGACACGCCCGGCTCACGTCGTCGTAATAAGAAAAAGAAGTGAAAAATATGGAATGGGTAGAAGTCCGTGCAGAGAACATAGAAGCTGCAGAAGAACTCGCATTAGATCAATTAGGTGTTGCTAGAGAAGACGCAGAGTTCGAAGTTGTTACAAGGGAAGAAAATAGGCTTTTTGGTCTTAAAAAAACAGAAGCAAGAGTTCGGGCACGGGTAAAACCTGCTGATCTGCCTCCAAAAACCACTAATAACAGAAAACGTTCAAAAAACAACAACAAAACTCAAAAGAGTAACAAAACAGCGCCAAAAAACAGTAACAAAAGTAACAAGAACAATAAAAGTAATAAAAACAACAAAACTAAAAACACCAAACCGACGCAAGAAGATAGAGAACCAATGCCACTCAAAGAACAAGAAGACGCAGTTATTGAGTTTCTTCAAGGCGTAATAGCTAGTTTTCAAATCAACGCTTCAGCTAGCACCCGAATGGAAGAAGAAAGAATTATTGGGTCAATTGATGGTGAGGATGTTGGACTTTTGATAGGGCCGAAAGCTGGAACTCTTTTAGCTCTCCAGGACATTACAAGAACGGTTGTTCAACGACATGCCTCTGGTAAGAAGACAAATAGGCTTTCAGTAGATGTAGGTGGCTATCGAGAAAAGAGAAAAGCCTCTTTGGTAGCTTTTACACAAAAGCAAGCAGATTTAGTGAAAGAAAACAACGAAAAAGTTGAGCTAGAACCTATGGGAGCAGCTGATCGCAAAATTATCCATGATGCTGCTGCAGAAATTTCCGGCGTTTCAAGCAGTAGCGATGGCGAAGAACCGCGCAGGTATGTTGTTCTTCACCCTTCTGAATAAACGTGCTTCGAGGCATTTTAGAAAAATCACAGAAATTTAATTTTCTAGGAAACCCTCCGATTGATGACCATATACGAAATGCAATGGGATTTGCTCAAGTAATACACGAGTTTACGGGGGAAAATCAAAAGGGGAAAATATACGATCTCGGATCAGGTGGGGGAGTGCCAGCCTTAGTCTTAATTGAAAAACTTAAAGAATGGGAATTTGTACTAATTGAACGAAAGGAAAAAAGAGCAGATTTTTTATTTGAAGCTATTAGTGATCTTAACGCCTCCGAAAGAGTCACAATTGTTTGTGATGAAGCTGAAAATACAGCGCGGAATGAAAAATTTTCATTTGGAGCTGATTTTGTGACCGCTCGGTCATTTGGACCGCCAGCAATCACTGCTGAATGCGCATGTAGGTTATTAAAATTAAACGGCTTCCTAGTTGTTAGCGAACCTCCAAGTAATACAGATAGGTGGGTGCATGAAAAGCTATCTCTTACAGGTTTAAACCCTATAAAACACACAAAATTCAATGACTCTAACTTCCAAGTCTTGCAGCAATTGCAGCACCCATCTGATGGTCTCCCTAGAAGAGCTGGAGTGACTAGAAAGCGCCCTTTGTGGTAATGTTTCACGTGAAACACAATTGACTATGTTTCATGTGAAACATTCAAAAAGTGTGAAAAATTGACACTGTTTTCTCAGATGCTAAAACTAAAGAAACATTAAGTTCAATATGTTCTGATCAGGGGAAATAGAAGAAATGGAAGATCTATTAAGTAATAAAAGACATCCTTCTTCTCTAAATAAATTACCGAGAGTCATTACAGTAGCTAATCAAAAAGGCGGAGTAGGAAAAACAACTACGGTTGTAAATATAGCTACGTGTCTTGCTGAAACAGGGAAAAGGGTATTAATTGTCGATTTTGATCCACAAGCGAATGCTACTTCGGCTGTAGGGATTGAACCTGGTACCTTTATTAACTCGATATATGAAGTGATTTTAGGTCAAGCCTCAATGACCGACTCTATTATTAAAACAAAGTGGGAGGGGCTTTCTATTGCGCCTGCAACGATAGATTTATCTGGTGCCGAAATTGAGTTAGTGTCAGCTTTTAACCGAGAAAGATACTTAAAAACAGCGATAACAGACATTATTGATAACTACGACTACGTTTTTATTGATTGTCCTCCTTCAATTGGACTACTGACAGTGAATGCTTTGACTGCAGCTGATGAAGTACTGGTTCCGATCCAATGTGAATACTTAGCGTTAGAAGGATTAGGGCAATTAATAAACAATGTTGAAAAGGTAAAAACTCATTTAAATGAAAAATTACATATTTCAATGATTGCTCTCGTCATGTTTGACGGGCGAACAAAGTTAGCTTCTCAAGTCGTTCAAGAGGTGCGTGACCACTTTGGTCACACAGTTTGTAATCAAGTTATTCCTCGATCTGTACGGTTGTCAGAGGCTCCTTCGTACGGACAACCAATCAGCTATTTTGATCCGAAAAGTCGTGCCGCATTAGCCTATAGGGCCTTAGCAAAGGAGATATCAAGTGTCACGTGAAAAGACCGGCTTAGGCAAAGGTTTAGGGGCTTTAATCCCCTCAACATCAACACCAAAATCGACAGAAGGATCATATTATGCAAAAACAACTGGTTACCGAGAGGTACCGATAGGTTCTATTTCTGTTAACCCTTATCAACCTCGTGATGTTTTCAATGAAGATGCCTTGAATAGTTTGTCGTTATCTATTCGTGAGGTCGGCGTCCTTCAACCAGTATTAATTAGGCGAAAAACCTCTGATACTTTTGAACTCATAGCGGGAGAAAGGCGTTGGCGTGCAGCAAAACGTGCAGGCATGGAGACAATTCCAGCGATTGTTCGCGATGTTGAAGATTTAACATCATTGGAACATGCACTGGTTGAGAATCTTCACCGTCAAGACTTAGGACCACTAGAAGAGGCGGCAGCCTATCAACAATTGATAGATGATTTTCAACTCAGTCAAGAATCGGTAGCGAAGCGCGTTGGGAAGAGTAGACCAACTATTGCTAACGCATTACGACTTCTTCAATTGCCGTCATCAGTTCAAGGTTTCCTTATGGATGGAAGATTAACAGCAGGGCATGCTCGTGCACTTTTAGGGTTACCTTCTCGCCAGGAACAAGACCAACTTGCAAATAGAATTATCGCAGAGAACTTAACGGTCCGTGAAATTGAGAAAATAGTTCGTGACGGCACTCTGGCTACAAAAGACACAAAGAGACGACCAGCAAATAAATCTGTAGCCGAACTTGAAGTCGAAAGAATTCTAAGCGAACTCCTCTCCACACGTGTAGGAGTAAAAATTGGTAACCGTAGAGGAAAGATCACAATTGATTTTGCGGATAGTGATGATCTAAGTCGAATACTTGAAATTATTGATGGCCCTAAAAGTCAATAAAATATTGGCCTATAACGAAAAGTCTCAACTTAGTATTTAGACTTTGACGTTGTTCAGAGCTTGTTATCCCCAGTTTGGGGAAAAACCTGTGATTTTCCAGTATAAAAACGTTGTGAGCAGGGAAAACGTAAAATATGTTGTATCTATAAGTAATTTTCCTCAAAAGGTTCAGAAAACCAGGACGAAATGGCTTCAGTTAAGACCTTGAGTAGCATTTGAGAGTCCGTAATTAAATCTTCTGTCGAACCGTATCTAATTGCAACAGCTGGCATGCGAGTTTCTCTGAGAATCTTTTCACTATTTCCAATAGCTTCAATTGTGTTCCCGGAATGTCGTTGAAAATTTTTCGAGAATAACTCTGTGAAATGTGTACCACCAGGTGAAGCAAAACCTTTAGCTGAATAGAACGAAATCGTTCTTTCGTTCGCTAGAGGTGGGAAAAAACCGATGTAAAGGTCTACATTGTTTTCGTTACAGAAGTCTGCGTGTACTGATTCATCGTAATGACCAATTACATCTACCTTAGTGTGCGATTGCCGCATTCTTTTCGCAAATCCATCAACAATAGGGGAGAAACCACCCAAGTGACCAAGTGCAATTGACGGTAAATCATTAGATCTCATCTTTGAAATAATTTTTTCTTTTTCTTGAACAACAGCAACAGAGCTTTGCTCAACTCGCTCCCCGAGTCGCTTCAAGGCAGCGATACAGTTTGGTCCGAAAATTNCATCAACCACTAANCCTGAGTTTCGTTGAAANAGTTCAACTGCATCTTGTGTGTCGGGACCAAAGATACCGTCAACTTTCCCAGAGTTAAATCCAAGAGAACCTAGTGATCTTTGAAGTTCGGCAATATCTTCCCCTCGTAACATAGGACGGCTTAGGTAAAGAAGTCTGTCTCCGAGGACGAAACTATTTTCAACCAGAACATCCCAAGTCTTTTGATCACATTGGCCAGATACTGGCAATCCGCGTTGTTCTTGAAACTTTATGATTGAATTCTTTGTCTTTTCAGTAAAGCAATCTAGCGGTTCAGTTACTTCGAAATTTAATGATTTAAGCATGTTATGTAACTCTTCGATGCGCGCGCCTCTGTCACCTAAGTTAAGTGCATTAGATTCTTTAGATTGGTTTTCCATNATTTCGCACTCCAACAACTACGGCATGTAGTTTATCGGCTTCAGCGTATATGGAAAGCTAGATAAATTCGGACAGGTCTTCGAGAAGGGCGTCTTTAGACTTTGCACCGACGATTCTCTTTGTTGGAACGCCTTCATCAAATACGATTAGAGTTGGAATGCTCATGACCTCGAAACGTCGCGCAATATCGCCAGCTTCGTCTACATTTAGTTTCGCAATTTGTATGTGTTCTCCCTGTTCAGAAGCTATTTCTTCTAAAATGGGAGCAATCATTTTGCACGGCCCGCACCATTCAGCCCAGAAGTCCACAAGGATGGGTTTTTCAGCGGCGTTCACAACCTCGTCAAAGGTGCCAGCAGTAAGGGTGGTAGTTGAATCAGACATTTTGTCTCCAGTTCGAATTTAGAAATGCTTTAAGTAAATGTAGTGGTGAAACTAGTGTTTGTGGGGAACATGTGACAAGTTACCCTGCATGTTGTTCTTCTAGCCATCGTTCGGCATCAATTGCTGCCATGCATCCAGATCCAGCTGCTGTGATTGCTTGGCGGTATGTGAAGTCTTGAACATCTCCACAAGCAAATACTCCATCGATGTTTGTTCGAGATGAATCGCTTTCTGTTTTGATGTAGCCATTCTCGTGGAGAGATAATTGACCTTCAAAGATTGACGTATTTGGCGTATGGCCAATAGCTATAAATAAACCAGATATACCAAGCGTAGATTCTGTTTGATGAGTTACATTTTGAACTTTGACGCCTTCAAGTTTGGTATCACCAATATATTCAGTCACTTGATGGTTCCAAAGAAATTTAATTTTTGGGTTAGCGAATGCTCGATCTTGCATAATCTTTGATGCTCGAAGTTGGTCACGTCGGTGAATGATTGTTACTTTGCTGGCAAATCGCGAGAGGAACATTGCTTCTTCAATAGCTGAGTCTCCTCCACCAACAACAGCGATCTCCTGATCTTTGAAGAAGAAGCCGTCGCAGGTAGCACACGTTGATATCCCATGTCCGACGAGCTCGATTTCTTTCGGGAGGTTGAGCATTAGAGCTTTAGCACCTGTTGAAACAATTATTGATTCAGCAGTGAATGTTGGTTCGTTTGATGACGGATCACCTACCCATACTTCAAATGGTGAGGTGTGGAGATTAACTCGTGTCACTTTCTTTGTTAATAATTCAGCTCCAAATCGCTCTGCCTGTGCCCTAAAATTAGACATTAATTCAGGACCCATTATCCCTGATGGGAATCCAGGGTAATTTTCAACATCTGTCGTCAGCATGAGTTGGCCACCAGGTTGGTCGCTCGTTGAGGAGGGTTCTCCCTCTATGACTAATGGTTCTAGATTGGCACGAGCAGTGTAGATTGCAGCTGTAAGCCCAGCGGGACCGGAGCCGATAATAACAACCTCTTTGTGCTCAGTCATCTTTTCCTTCCGTATGAGAAACACCTTCTTTGGGTGTAGCTGCGCCTTTTGGTCTTCGTCTCCATATCAAAAAACCGATGGTGGACCATAACGTAGCGCTTAAAAGATAGACAAACCAAACTGCTCTTGAACGTTCTGAAAAAACCCAAAGATCAAAGATCTCAATAAGGCCTCGACTAACCCCGATAAAGAGAAAGGGCAGAGCTATTAAAATAATAATTGTGGCAGTTAATCCATAGACCAAAGTCCGACTAATGCGAATAGCCGGACCTGAGGTTTTCACCCGAACGTTTTCTACTTGATCAACTATTTTTGATGTAAGTAACGTTTCAATAGAGGTATTCGATTCTTGACCTTCTGGTTGGATATTGTTTGTTTCTACCATGTGGTGAGAATACCCGCTTAGAGCAAGTTTTGATTAGTTTTTTTACTTTTATATGGTGGGGTAGTTGCCTGGAATACCTGGTGTGTGATGGTTGAAATTCCGTTTGGCTTAGGAATTATGATCTACTTCAATAATTAATCTAGGGGGGTTCATAGTTTGGTATGACCGAAAAATACTGTTTGATTCCATTCCTAGAACAAAGGTTAAGTTTGCCTCAAAGTCGCCAAAGTAAATACCCGTGAGGTTAGATTCATCTGCTGTTATCGTATCTGTAATTGATCCCCAAGATGGTTCGTAATCTGTCTCGTCGTTCCATATACCACCACGTGCAGCAAGGTTAATTACAACGTATTCATCTATTTCAGTTGGTAGAACATAAGAATTCTCTCCCACCAAGAACTCACCATTTATTTCTATAGAGTAAGGTCCTGGAATCATTGAAGGAGTATCATCACTAGTCGGTGCTAACTCTATGACAAAGGAATCAAACGATTCTCCTGATTCGATGCGCACGTCCTGAAGAAGGAATGAGCCGTATTCGTCGGGATTATCAGATGTGTAGGTATTTACAGGCCCTTGTCTCATCCTTTCGTTTGCGCTTGTTTCTGCTTGCAATCCGGCGATGGTAGGTTCGTCACTCGTGAGCATTTCGCTTCGAGGTACTTCTAANTTTTCAGAAATATCNGCTTCATTTTCTGCTACGAGATCATTATCTGCTCTGTCGTCGGTTGATTCTTCTATATCTATGGATGCACTGTTTGGACTTGAGTTAAAAGGTGCAGATTCANCCAGATCAGTATTCTCTCTATCCTGTTCATTCGCTTCCAGAGNGGCACTTTCCNCTAATGATTCACCATCCGACTCTTCAATAATTTCTGATGCGATTTGTGTTGTCGAATTATCTNTGGACCTGAACAGCGGAACAGCCACAATTACAAGTAATGCCGCAGCAACTGCTCCAAGAATCCAAGCTGGTCTACGGAATGAAAAGCTTGACTTTCCAGTACNTCTGATAGGAATAACCGAATCAGAGCTAGCTACCGTCATCNCATTCAAGGCTGTTTGAATATGGTTTGCTTTCGTTTCCGGGTCGTTGGGTATGANTTCTCCAATTTTTTTGTTCATAGAGATNATCTGGTTAACCTCGTTCATCAATCTTGGGTCTGATTCAATGNGCGCGCGTTCTTCGTCATTTACTTCACCATCTATATAGGCGCTTATTANTTCAAAATCATCCATCGTTAACCTCTTTGACTGCGCGAACATGGTTTTTGTTCCCCAAAAGTTCTTCTTTCATCTTTTGACGGGCCCGAGCAATTCGTGACTTTACAGTGCCTGATGCAATNCCAAGGATTTCACTTATCTCTTCATAGCNGGCACCTAATTGGTCTCGAAGCACGAGCACTATTCGAAATTCTTCTGACAGGTTCTGTAAAGCATTATCTAAATCAATGTTGTCAATCAATGAATCCTCAAGACTTTTTGTGGTTGGAGGAATGACAGTGTCTTCGTTGAATTCAGTGGTTGGNCTTCGAACTTTTTTTCGGATTTCATCNAATGCTGCATTTGTTGCTATTCGNTAGACCCAGGTTGAGAATTTCGCCGTTGACTTAAATGAAGCAATGTTTCTGACTACTGATATCAATGTTTCCTGTGTGGCTTCGTTAGCGTCATCAATGTTGCCTGTCACTTTCCGACAAATTGAAAAGATGTAGTCATAGTAATGTTCAAGTAGTTGCTCTACTGCACTTGCATTTCCTTGTTGCGCTGATGCTATGAGTTGTGATTCATCAAATGCCACTGCTAGTCCTATTGTACATACGGCAATTTTTTTACTTAAGAGACTTCTATTCCAGATATTTCCATTCGGATACCTGGGGGAGGTTTATCTCCAAGNTCTGTAAACCACACTAGAACTGCGCCNCCGGTTAGTCCTGTTAAATCTACTGTTGCATTACCTTGTGACGAAGTGATAGAGCCGACCGATGCCCCCCAAGCAGCTAATGCGCTTTGAGGTGNGTNNGCAACAAAAATTTCACCGGACCANCCTGTATTGGCTGTTTCAATTGCNACNCGCTGGAGTTCGTAGGGTTTCTTTAATTCTATAACNACCCCTACGCCATCCTTTAGGCCACCCATGGAACGNTTTGCGTATGTTTCGCTGTACCAAATNGTTTCAGGATCTTCNTCTAANAGATTATCAATCAACTCGGGGTGCTCTACGCCGTCACCAAGTGGATCGAAGTCATCTGCTCCAAGCACGGATACCATCTCAAAAATAGGTGAAACTTCAGTATCAGATAATTCAGAATTAACCTCAGAATCATNTCCCGNTTGAATAGATCCNGCTTCANNTTCAGTTTGTTCAATNGGATCTGTGTCCGATGNTTCCGGAGTTNCTGTCGCTTGCACTATTTCAGCNGGTTCAGAGTNATNATCTGAGCTAAAGGGGTTTCCATTTGCTGCAAAAACTATTCCAAGTACTAAGAAAAAAACAAAACCTGTCAGAAGAAATTTNGTTATAAANGTGTTTGGGTCAAAGGGCTTTGAATTTTGACTTTCGTCAATACCTTCCTCAGGNATATTCGTATTNGTTGATTCTTCTTCTAGATCATCAATAAAGTCCACAACACTAGAATATCTCTCAGTTACTTCTCCTGCCGTCGCTTTTTCAATTGATTTCAGAATTTCTTTTTTNACCGATTTTGAAAANAGGTTNTTTCTAGGAATNTTCAGNGAGCCAANAAGCATATATTGCAAGATTTTNCCGAGTGAAAAGATATCTGCATGCGTCGTTGATGNACTNGTCATATCAATAAAATCNGAACGAAAATNAGNCTCATCTTGTGTATCTGTTNTTAATTCAATATCAATGAGGCTTTTAAACTTATTAAAACCAAATCCTGAAACNTGAGGGCCTCTATCTGGGCATAAAAAAATATGTTTTGGGTCCAGANTTTCATGGAAAACACCNTTTTCGTGTGCATATGAGAGAGCATCANCAATCTGTTNTGTTATTTGTAGTGCAAGAGTAAGAGATAGTGGNCCTGTTCGTTCNACGTAATCAAACAGTGTTTCTTCTTTTACNAACTCAATAACTATTGCTTCTAAGTCTTCGTCACCAGTTGTATCTAAAACAGTGATAATTGAAGGGTGGTTAAGTCTGGAAATAAGCTTTGCTTCTTTTCGAAATAACGAAATATGGTCGGAATTTNTTACTTGNAAGGGATNAGTNAGGACGACAGCGACCTCNCTTGATAACACCAAGTCTTTCGCCAACCATGTTTGAGTTCCNGACTCAGACGAAATGAGCGATGTAAGAACATATCTCCCTGATAATTTTCGTCCAAGTAATATTCTTGTATCTGAATTAAAGGACTCAGTCACTTTACTTNACTATGTCCGAAGGACTATNGGACAAGATAAGTAACACCTAAGACTCTGGGGCCTCCATGCGTTCCAATAACTGCACCAAGTTGATTAATCCGGATCTGGTCTNTAGGAANGATATCAGAAATGAGTGTTGCGAATTCCTCNACATCTGGAGCATCTCCATGGATAATGCTCAATTCTGAAATTTCACCCTCACTTTCAAGNACTTCTTTNAGCCAGATAAGTGACTTTTTTCTGGTTCGTTGACGTCCAGCTTCAACAACCTCTCCACTACTTAAATCAAGGCAAGGTTTGAATTGCAGCATTGTTCCCAACATCGCTTTCGCTCCTCCAATTCGTCCACCTTTCTTGAGATTTTCAAGTGTGTCTAATGTTGCGAAGATTCTTGTCCTGCTNGCTAANTTNTCAACTAAAGCGACTATTTCATCCATNGATCCNCCNTCTTTTGCTGCGGCAGCAGCTTTACGAATGATCGTTCCCAGACCGCTCGTGATCGATTTTGAATCGATACATTTTACCGGCAAGGTATTAGCAAGCGCATCTGCAGCTAATTGTGCAGCTTGCCCTGTTGCAGAAAGGGCTAAAGATAAATTGATACAGATAACTCCCTCCGCTCCAGCTTCTGCACATCTTTTGAACGCTGCTTCAAATGCCCCGGGCGAAGGAGCAGCAGTTGATGGCAAAAGATCACTTTCGGCCATCTTCTGGTAAAAGTCAGAGACTGAGAGGTCAACTAAATCAGTGTATTCAGCTTCTCCGAATCGGACAGAAAGAGGAACAATTTCAATACCAAGATCCTCAGCCTCTTCCAAACTAATATCACTGGCACTATCGGTAACAATACGAATTGTCATGGAACCTCCTAAAAGATTACAAAGGGGACTTTAATGCCGGCGTGCCATACATCCTAAAATTAAACGAACATTTTCTTTAGAAAACCCTCTGAACAGGTAAAACACATTGGAAAATTTGTGGTTTTTTAGGAAAGTTGCAATATTTAGCACAAAAATGATCCATATCGTCAACTACCCTTAGTNATATGGGAATCCTCTTTATCAGTAATGATATTTGCTTTGAACATCAGCCAAGCGGAAACCATCCGGAAAGACCTGACCGGTTATCGGCTGTGTTAGATGGACTCAAGCGAGCAAGAATGGGATCAACTATTACGAAACTTTCTGCTGAAGCAGTAGATGAAAATATAGTTCTCCAAGTCCACGATCAAGAACTTATTTATGAATTAAAAAAAATAGCTGATCAAGGAGGCGGTATTGTTGATGCCGATACAAGGATGAGTTCAGCATCCTGGAAAGCGGCGCTCGTAGCTGCTGGGGCAGGGCTACAAGCTATAAACGAACTGCAAAACGGAACCGCCACGTCAGCATTTTGCGCAGTACGTCCACCCGGCCACCACGCAACAATATCCAAATCAATGGGTTTTTGTTTATTAAATAACGTTGCAGTAACAGCAAAGAAATTGAGAAATGCAGGAGAGAAAGTTCTTATTGTTGATTATGACGCTCATCATGGAAATGGAACCCAAGACGTCTTCTATTCCGATCCTAACGTTTTATTCATATCTCTGCATCAGATGCCTCTTTACCCATGGACAGGAGCTGTTAATGAACGAGGAACAGGTGACGGGATAGGAACAACTCTAAATATTCCGCTGAGACCGGGAACTACTGGAGATGTGTTCTTGTCAGCATGGGAGAATCTCGCATTACCAATTGTTGAGAAATTTGAGCCCACTTGGCTCATTATTTCAGCTGGGTTTGATGCCCACCGTAGCGACCCTCTTACAGAGTTAGGATTAACATCAGGGGACTACAACTTACTTACTTCCCGAATAATCCAAACAGTACCCGCAGGACGTCGTCTAGTCTTTTTAGAGGGAGGATATGATCTACAAGCTTTAGAACTTTCAACTTGTGCGGTATTACACGCACTTGCTGATAAAGAAACACACCCTGAAGAATTATCTAATGGGGGTATTGGTAGCGAAGCAATTGATGAGGTCGCAGAAATATTACGTACTCATGAATATTGAACAATACAACAAACTACTGAACTTTACTTCGCCGCTTAAAGAGTGTTTTACGTCAAGTGGTAAAGAGATTTATCTCGTAGGAGGTATTGTTCGGGATATACACGCAGGCTTGAATGATATTTTTGATCGTGATTTAGATTTCACAACTGATGCAACGCCTGATGAAATCAAGACAATAATTCAACCGATAGCTGAAAATGTGTGGCTGTCCGGACAACAATTTGGAACGATAGGAGCCCGAGTAAACGGGAAAACAATAGAAATTACAACGCATAGATCAGAATCGTATGTCTCAGAATCGCGAAAGCCAGTTGTCACTTTCTCAACTGATCTTCAAGAGGATCTTTCTCGTCGGGATTTCACCATCAACAGCATGGCTGTCAATCTTGAATCTGGAAAACTTATTGATCCATACAATGGGTTGAGAGATCTTCAACTGAAAATCCTGCGAACGCCACTTGACCCACATATTTCATTCTCTGAAGATCCTCTTAGAATGATGAGAGCTGCCCGGTTTATTTCCCGTTTTAACCTTACGCTCGACAAAGGAATTAAGGAAAGCGTAAATGAGTTAAAGGAGCGGCTTAGGATCGTTTCAAACGAACGCATACGTGATGAGTTGAATAAATTACTTATTACCCCAGACCCAAACCCTGGGTTCAAGTTCTTGTTAAAAACAAAGCTTTTTGAAACGTTCTTGCCTGAGCTAAAGAGTTGCAAAAGGCAACATCGGATTCGTTACCTCAGACACGATCATTGCGTACGCCTTGCAGCGTTGTTAATCAATATTGCTTCCGAGACAAGAAAAGCCAGATTGAAAGACCTGAAATATTCAAATCGGGAGGTTGACACAATAGATAATTTGGTAAGTGCTTCTCAAATGATATTGGGACAGCCAATGGACAACGCACACTATAGAAAGTGGTATATACATGCCGGAGAGAACCGTCAAGGATCAATTGAAATTGCCTCGATGCAACGTGGCGCACGTAGAAAAATTGCGGCGATACATCGCAAAGCACGTCATCTGGATCAAGAATTAGAGGACTACACGCCCCCTTTCACAGGTTCTGAAATTATTAGCATTCTGTCGATGCCTCAAGGACCCGAGGTAGGGGAAGTCCTTCAACTCCTCGAAAATATGTTTATAGAAAGCGGTCCAGTTAGTAACCAAGAAGCACTTGATTTCTTAGTGGAGTGGGAAAAGGGTAAAGATAACTCAAAGAGAAAATAATGCTTCTACTCTCGCCCTAAATTAATGTTGACCTATGGCCTTTCTGCCTTCTCAGTTAACGAAAAAACGTCCAACTAGTGAAATAAGTTACGAACTTGAAAAGAGACGAATACTTGAGCAATATCGAACTGGAGTACTCTCAATCCACGATGTCTGCGATGCGCACCCAGAACTTATCAGAGCCGCACACAACTACTCTTACAAACAATTGGGTGAATGCCCTATATGTTCCGAAGACACTCTCGTAACAGTAAATTATGTCTTCGGGCCACGACTGCCCTCTCATGGTCGCTGCGTAAATTCAAAGCGAGACTTTGATCGTATACGTAAAAGAAAAGGTTCATTTACCTGTTATGAAGTGGAAGTTTGTACGGCTTGTTCATGGAACTATCTAAATCGAGCTTATCCGCTGTGAGGAGCACAATATTATGTCTCGTTACGTAATATCAACTAACTTAAAAGAAAAACCTCAGGAGAACTCATGCCTTTCTCACTTATACGATTTAACTTAATAGATCCAACACTAGACAGTCAGTCACTTTCCGATAGATATAAAGCCATGCTGGATATGGCTGAATTCGCTGACCAGAATGGGTTTTTCATGGCCACATTCGAGGAGCATCATGGTGCTGACAATGCTTGGAGCCCCACACCACTAATGAATGCAGGGACTGTTCTCGCACGAACTACGACTTTATCGGCATCAATATCAGCGTTACTGCTGCCGTTACATGATCCAATCAGAGTCGCAGAAGACATTGCAGTCATTGATCTCATGAGCGGAGGGCGACTCACTGTCATTTTCGGCCTTGGGTATCGACCCAGTGAATATCAACTCATGGGCAAAGACTGGGATAACAGAGGAAAAATTATGGATGAGAGCATTCAGGCATTACTAGATGCATGGACTGGCGAACCGTTTCAATATAAAGGAGAGACACATCGAATTACGCCGTCGCCATTAACGAAACCGCATCCATTAATTATGATTGGCGGAACAAGTAAAATTGCTGCACGCAGAGCTGCTAAATTTGGATTGCCGCTATCACCAGCTGCNCACATGCCGGAACTNGAAGCGTATTANTACGAGCAATGCGAATTGAACGGTACACAAGGGTTCTGTGCCATGCCNGGAGAGGAGACACANATGACTTTTGTCGCAGAGGACCCCGATAAAGCATGGNCTGAACTCGGACAATATTTCTTAAACGAGGCATCCGTGTATTCCAAATGGCAAACCTCAGACATCTCATCAGCTGTACATAGTCATGCCACAACNCCTGAAGAGTTACGAGAGGAAGGGATNTATCAAATANTCACNCCTCAAGAAGCAAGTANGCTCGANCAAGTTGTCCATCACCCATTNTGNGGNGGGATGCCAATTGATAAGGCCTGGGAAAGNCTCCAACTCTANGTTGATGCCCTNTAAGGCTAAAAATTCANTTTTGATNGGCATTTCAGACAAAACCCCTACACTATGAACAGAAAATACAANACNTANTTTTTTGTACGGAAGGGTGGCAATGGCGAANAATTGGACAGCTCCACAAATTGCTAAACACAAAGTTAGTNATGGAAATGAACCACTTGTNATGCTAACTGCNTATGATGCTCCGGGTGGNCGCATGGTCAGNGAAGCCGGTGCCGACATNATACTTGTAGGAGACACTCTGGCCATGGTCGTATTAGGTTANGAAGACACCATGCAAGTNACNATAGAAGANATGGTCCACCACACNGCCGCAGTTGCCAGAGCAGAGCCAGATGCNTTTATTGTTGCAGACCTTCCATGGATGAGTTANCACGTTTCACAAGAAGAAACAGTNAAGAATGCTGCACGGCTGATTCGNGCCGGAGCGAAAGCTGTCAAACTTGAAGGCGGNCAAGACAGAGTCTCAATGATTGAAGCGATCGTTAANGCAGAAATACCGGTAATGGGTCACTTAGGACTAACACCGCAATCCGTTCTNGCTCTTGGNGGGTACAAGGTGCAAGGAAAATCAACNAATGCTGCCGTCGAAATTTCCTATGAAGCGAAAGCTTTAGCTCATGCAGGTTGTTTCGCNATAGTACTTGAATGCGTTCCATCTCTGGTAGGGAAACTAATAACNGATTCGCTCCCAATACCAACTATCGGAATAGGCGCNGGACCTGATTGTGATGGCCAAGTACTGGTTTTCCATGATTTACTTGGAATTAATCATGANCTAAAACCAAAATTTGTGNGNACCTANGCAAANCTTCAGGAGATAACAGTTTCAGCTCTTGAAACATACGCTGCAGACGTCAGANGTAGAAACTTCCCATCGGAAGANGAGAGTTATCAACTATCTGACGAAGATGCNGAAGCTTTNGGACTGTACGGNGCGACGATTCCGAAAGATGAAGATCCGCTCGCGAGCTGGTAGACGTCGNTATTTGCAGNCAATGCCACTACGCTAGAGACAGCAAAATTTAACCTGCCCTCAGANCTGCTGAGGGCCCCGCANGCGGGACCAGAGGAGGAANAACTCGTAGTGAGNACTCGAGCATACGAACTNATGATTATCGTTGATGGCGATCATGATGACGCAACGGTAGATCAAATAGTCACACAAGTAGACACATGGGTCCAAGGCGAAAATGGAAGCCTTGCGAAAACTGATAAGTGGGGGAAGCGAAGATTCGCCTACGAAATCAATCATAAGACAGAGGGACATTATGTTGTTCTTGAAATGACAACAGGACAAGTCAATATGGAACCACTTGAAAGATCTCTTCGACTTTCCGATGAAGTAGTTCGCCACAAACTCATTCGACTGCCAGATCATGAGGCGCAACGACGAGGGTTGATCTAAACTCACAACAAGAACCTAAGAAATACCAAGGACTAAATAATGGCAAGAGACAACAACATAACAATTATCGGGAATCTAACTCGGGACCCTGAGCTACGATTCACACAAGGTGGAGCCGCCGTCACTGATATTGGCGTTGCCTGGAATGAAAGCAGAAGAAATAAAGAAACGCAGCAATGGGAAGACGTTCCTTCTTATTTTGATATTACTTGTTGGTTTGATTTAGCAGAGAACGTTGCAGCAACACTGCGAAAAGGCGACCGTGTTGTCGTAACTGGAAATCTTAAATGGGAATCATGGCAAACAGCTGATGGAGAATCCCGAAATAAAGTAAAAGTTATCGCTGATGATGTCGCCCCTAGTCTTCGTTGGGCAACCATTGAAAATGGCGCTATTCAGAGAACTCAAAGTCGAGGCGGTGGCGGTGGCTTTGATGCAGGATCCTCATCGTCAACGCCTAGCTCCACACCTGCATACGATCCGAACGAAGAACCATTTTAGATAAATAAGGAAAAAATATGCCTCCTAAAAAAAATACGAAAAGAGCTAAAGCACCCTCAGCATTAGATCGACGCGGGAAGAAAAAAGTATCTATCTTGACGCAGGAAAAAATAGAATACGTTGATTGGAAAGACGTTAACCTCTTGAGGAGATTTACATCCGACCGGGCAAAGATCCGTGCTCGAAGAGTAACTGGAAATAGTGCTCAACAACAACGAGATGTTGCAATGGCTATTAAAAATGCAAGGGAAATGGCATTGCTCCCATATGAAAATCGAGTTACCACTCAACGCGGTGGACGCGGAGGAGACCGTAGGCAACGTGATGATGATCGTAGACCAAGAGAACCAAGGGAAACAGACGCTCCTAAACAAACCGCAACATCGTCACCTCAAACTGAAGAAGTTAGCCAAGAAAAAACCACTGAGGAGTCAGCAGAATGAAAGTTGTACTTCGTGCCGACGTAGATGGTCTCGGATATAAGGGCGATATCGTATCAATTTCTGATGGCTACGCACAGAATAAGCTAATTCCTCAGGGACTTGCGTTTAAGGCAACGGCAGGAGCCGAAAAAGAAGCTGAAAAGATGAGAAAATCACGTGAATTACGTGCTTCAGAGGAAAAGGCAATGGCCGAAGAAATGGCCACCCGAATGGAAAATGAAGCGTTATCCATCACAGTGAATGCAGGGGACGGCGGCAAACTGTTTGGTTCTGTTTCAGCTACAGATATCAGCGAAGCTCTGTCAGATCAAAAAAATATAACGATCGATAAGAAACTAATCACGATTGCTGAAAGCATTAAAGAAGTGGGAACATATCAAGTAGGTATCAAACCTCATCCAGATGTGGAATTCACTATTTCACTTGATGTTGTTGCAGAGAGCAATTAGCAAATCAAAATAGTTATTTGAGAAAGCTCAACGGCAAGGCGAAATAGCCGAACAGAATGAAGAATTCTCGTATTGATTGTGTTCCTATTTCTGAAACTTTTTTTGCAGAGAGTTACTCACAGATCTTGTTATTTCATCCACAGAAAATTATTTAAAATCCACAGACTTTTTTCGGTTTTCCTATTGCATGTCACAGGCATCTGGCACCATTGTATATAACGCATGTCTGATCAATTTCTTCCTCCAGATGAACCACCTGAACGAGGACGCCCAACTCGCGTTCCACCTCACAATATCGCAGCAGAAGAAGCCGTATTAGGAGCAATGCTGTTAAGTCGTGAAGCTATTGCTGACGCAATTGAAATTGTCACTGCTGATGATCTCTACAAGCCTGCTCACCAGAAAATATTTAATGCGATCACATCACTGTTTGCAGCGGGGGAGCCGGCTGACATCGTAACGGTAGCTGATGAGCTTGAACGTTCCGGTTTTCTTGAGGGATTAGGCGGAAACGCAACACTTATTGAACTTCAAGCGAACACTCCAGCAGCGACGAACACTACTGAATATGCACGAATTGTTTTTGAATTTGCTCAAATGCGTAGATTAACAATGGCCGGTCGTGAAATTGCAGAAATCGGATTTTCTCAACCCGATGATGTCGTCAAAGCAGTTGATGAAGCAGAGACACTTATGTTCAGTCTCGCACAAGGGCGAGATACAAGTAGCTATTCAACTCTAGAGTCGCTTTTAGGGGAAACATTAAATCAGATTGAAGCCAGGGTTGAACGAGGAGATGAAGTTACTGGAACAGCAACTGGATTTTCAGAACTAGATCGGATACTTGCTGGGCTACAACCAAATAACCTTATTGTTGTCGGAGCTAGGCCAGCGATGGGGAAAACTAGTTTTGGGTTGAACATTGCTGCACACGCTGCAATGGAAACGAGTGCACCGGTACTGTTTTTCTCTCTAGAAATGAGTGAGTACGAGATAAGCCAAAGAATTTTGTGTACAGAAGCAA
>PATO01000039.1 GCA_002712415.1 Actinomycetota bacterium
CAAGGTTCTTGAGCGAAATCCTTAATGATGCTGGAGTCGCTTGCGTTTCTAACACATCAGGAGCGAATCTCAAAAGTGGTGTGGCAACTGCATTACTCACTAAAGAACGACATCAAGACATGGGAGTGCTCGAAGTTGACGAAGCTGCTTTACCCGAAGTCGTCAAGGAGAGCAGGCCTCGTATGTTGATTCTTATGAATTTGTTTCGGGACCAGCTTGACAGGTACGGAGAACTTGAAAGCATCGCCAAACGATGGAGAGAAATGGTTCTTGAACTTCATCCAGATACGAAACTATTGGTGAATGCTGATGATCCAGTTCTTGCAGCTATTGGATTACAAAGACCTGGCTCTATTTTCTTCGGGCTTGGAGACGCATCTAGTTACTCACGCGACGAGTTACAGCACGCATCAGATTCTTCAAACTGTCCGCAGTGCTCTGCACCGCTATCTTATAACCATGTCACGTTAAGCCATATGGGGGATTGGAAATGCGAAGATTGTGAATTAAGTAGACCGCACCTTGATTTTGCCACCTCTCAGATCCAACTGGATGGGATAAATCAGAGTGTATTTACTATTTTAGATAATTCGAGTCGCCAAGAAATCTCATCAAGCATGCCTGGCCTTCACAATGTTTATAATGCTCTTGCTGCCTTTTCGGCTGCAAGTGAACTGGGTATTGACCATGGGGGTATTGCTTCTTCCATCAGTCAAACGGTTGCAGCATTCGGAAGGACCGAGAAAGTAGCGTTTTGTGATCGAGAAATACACATTTTGCTTGCCAAGAACCCTGCAGGAGCAAATGCGAACATCGATACTCTTCTTCTACACTCAGGTCCGCTTCATCTATGCGTATTATTAAATGACCGAATCGCTGATGGACGAGATGTGAGTTGGGTTTGGGATGTTGACTACGAAAGGGTTCTCACCAGAGTTGAAACGCTTCATGTCGGCGGTGAACGTTCTTACGACCTTGCGTTACGTTTTCTTTATGGCGGATTTGAGAAAGATATAATAGAGGTTGCAGATAGTGTCCCAGATCTTTTGGACAGTTTGGTCTCCTCAACGCCAAAACACAGTAATATTTTTGTCTTGCCGTCCTATACCGCAATGCTTGATTTGAGAGATGAACTTGTTAGACGAAATGCAACCCATGCTTTTTGGGAGGATGGCAAATGACAGAAGTTCGTATATGTCATCTTTACCCAAACCATATGAATATTTATGGGGATCGAGGGAATATCTCTGTTCTAACAAAAAGACTTCACTGGCGCGGCTACTCTTCTTCGGTAACCAATATAGGGATTGGTGATAAGTTCGTACCGGATGATTTTGACCTTTGCTATTTAGGTGGGGGGCAAGATAAAGATCAGAACCTCATTGCTGTTGACCTAGCGGAGAAGGCACCTGCTATACGTTCAGCAGCTGATGATGGAATTGCATTCTTGTGGGTATGTGGTGGCATCCAATTAGCGGGAAAAAGATACCTTGATGCTTCTGGAAGCGAACTTCTTGGTGTCGGCATACTTGACCTTGAAACAATCGCTGGAACAGAGCGTCTTATCGGAGACATAGCCATAAGGTCCTGTGTAGATGGCGCAGAATTTACTGTGGTCGGGTATGAGAACCACATAGGACAAACTTATCTCGGGTCAGATTCTCGTCCGCTTGGAAAAGTGCTACATGGGTTCGGCAATAATTCTTTTGACCAAGTTGAAGGAGCAGTTCAACAGCGTGTAATAGGAACATACCTGCATGGGCCATTGCTCCCCAAGAATCCTGAATTGGCTGATTTAATTCTAACTTGGGCATTAGCGCATAGAACTTCAGAATCGATTTCTCTGGAGAAATTAGACGATGACTTTGCAATCCATGCTCACCAAAGGGCTGTTGCTCGGGCTGGACTGAAACGTTGAGATGGGTTGCACCTAGTAGGCTTTTAAGGGCTAGGTTTTAGGTATGTCAGACCGGTTTTCGTATTCGAATCCTTGGGCGGGAGGGAATGAGCCGTGGTTTAGGGTTGGACGAGTTGATGTCACTACCACTGTCGCTCTAATTTCTTTGGGGATTCTCTCAGCTTTCATTTGGGCTCTCGAGGGTGTGCAGCATGAATTTAGTAGAAAAATTCTTCTAAATTCAGATAAGGTGTCTGACGGTGAAATATGGAGATTGGTTACTTGGCCTCTGGTGAATGAGCCCTCTATTTGGACGATATTTCTTTTCTTTATTCTTTACTTACTTGGAAACCAGCTTGAGAACTTAATGGGAAGGCGACCATTCATGTTTTTCTTGCTTTTGCTTACCGTACTTCCGGGAACTGCCGTTTTTCTTTACGGACTCGGGAACTCTTCATCTCAGCTAATGTACGGACTTAGATATGTTGAACTTGGTGTTTTGATTGCTTTTGCTGCACAGTACCCAACAGCTCGTTTCTGGCCGGGTGTTCCAGCTTATGGGATAGTAGGAGTCATTTTCGGCCTTGATATTCTTCAAGCATTATCAGTTCGGTCAGGACCTCAACTCATAATGCTTATAGCTGTTGCTGCAACTGCCCTTGTTGGTTTTCGATCGTTTGGCTATGCAAATGATCTCCAATGGATCCCTAAAGTGCGTTTGCCATCCGTGGTAACTGGGATGTCTCCAGTTCGGCGCTCGAGAGGGACTAGACGCTCTAGCAGGCGACGGCACTTAAAAACAGTAACTGAGATAAGAGAAAATAGCGCTGAGCGCGAGATCGACAAGATCTTAGATCAGGTTGCTGAGTCAGGCATCAATAGCCTCAGCAAGACACAACGAAAAAAACTTGAAGAGCACTCAAAAAAGCTCCGAAAGAGGCGTGATGAATAGTCAGCGTGACACAATCAAAACCTGCAGGATTTGCCTGATCCAACGACGTCCTTTCAAACTTCGTTCTGTTTAGAAGTTAATCTTTTGGCTACTGAATCTGACTTCATTCTCGCAAGGGAATCAGCGACGCTGGCAGGCCAGTTACTTTTGTTATTGAGAGATACAGCAAAGAGCAGCAATATTACATCGGGAACTTTGGGGAAAATTGCTGATCAAAGATCTCATGAGTTGCTACATAAGATCATTACTGATGTTTTCCCAAATGATGCGATCCTATCAGAGGAGCAAGAGGATAGTCTTGAAAGACTTGGTTCAGATCGCGTTTGGATTATAGACCCCCTTGACGGAACAAAAGAGTTTGAGGAGGCTGGCCGAACAGATTGGGCAGTTCATGTTGCACTTGCAGAAAGCGGAATTCCAACAGCAGGAGCGGTTGCGATACCTAGTATCGGGACTACATTCTGTAGTAATGATAAGCGAACCAAGCATAAAGAAATTCGTGAAGTTCGAGTCATTTGTAGCCGGACTAGACCTGGTCCTGCAGCCCAAATAATTGCCGAGAAGTTATCTGGCAGAATAATGCGCTTGGGCTCTGCAGGAGCAAAGGCAATGGCGATAGTTTCAGGAGATGCAGAAATTTATGTCCACACTGGTGGTCAATATGAGTGGGATAGTTGTGCTCCCGTAGCAGTTGCGTTGGCAAGCGGCTTACATGCATCGCGATTAGATGGATCACCTCTTATTTACAATCAGAGTGACACGTACGTCCCTGACCTCTTGATTTGTCGAAAAGAATTAGCAGATAGTGCTCTAGCTGTTTTCAACTAATGCTTTTAGGCTAGAGTCTCAGGATGCGGATAATCGTACTCCAGTGCTCTGTATCTTACGAGGGGAGGCTTGAGGCCTACCTCCCTTCAGCTAAAAGACTGATATTAAGTAAATCAGATGGATGCGTCGCCATACATGCAGATGGTGGAGCTTATAAGCCCTTAATGTGGATGAACGCACCCAACAGGATTACGGAGTCTCCTGAAGAGTGGGTAGTTGCCAATCCCAAGGGCGAGAAACTTCGGATCAGAATTGAAGAAATCTTTTCAGATACTTCGCATGAATTTGGCGATGATCCTGGGTTAACTAAGGATGGAGTTGAAGCTCACCTTCAGGAATTACTTTCCGAGAATCCGGGAAGTCTAGAGGAAGGGCTAACGCTAAGCAAAAGGGAATATTTCACTGATATAGGCCCCGTAGATTTACTATGTCGAGATGCTAATGGAATTGCGGTAGCAGTCGAAATAAAGCGCAAAGGCGGCATTGACGGAGTGGAGCAGCTTGCACGTTATCTTGAGTATCTAAACAAAGACCCTAAATTGAAACCAGTGCGTGGGATTTTCGCAGCTCAGCAAATAGCTCCGCAAGCGAAGACACTGGCGAAAGACAGAGAAATTGAAACTGTTGAAATTGACTACGATGAATTAAGAGGATTGCAATCCGATACTCTCCGCCTTTTCTAGGATTCAGGTAGATACTGATCCATTTCTTGATGAATAATAAAGTATTGTGAGAACATAGTGTCTTCAAAAAAAATATCTTCAGCTCAAAAACCAAAGAGAGCAAAGTCAAAAAAGAACTCAACACTGTCTTTGATTTTTGGTAGCTCGCCCTTTAGGATTTTGTTTGCTACGGTGCTGACTTTCCTGACTGCGTTGGTGGCAATGTGGGCTATTGACAGCGCGCGTTTTGAGGGCAAAGTTGCCAGAAATGTTTCTGTCGCAGGTTATGATGTTTCCGGATTATCGCCCACCGAACTGTCAGTAGTACTTCAGGATATTTCATCGACCTACTCCTTGACCCCTGTAATAATTAAAACTCCGGATGAAGAAGTTGAGACGACTGCCGGTGCTGTTGGTATTACGATTGACCCTCTTGCTTCAGCGGAACTAATTCTTCAAGTAGGCGACGGAAGTTTGGTTACAGAACCGTTCAGATGGATAAAGAGTCTTTTCACGGACAGATCGTCAAATGTAGTAGTTTATTTATCTTCTGGATTAAACCAGGAATTAATAAGTACCATCGTGTTGGAGCAACCTGTCCCGATTGAGCCTAAGTGGAAAGTCGAGGAAGGGATTGTTGTCTCGTTGCCGGGCATACCAGCGAAAGCATTCAATCTTGATACCATCCAAGATGATGTGCTGGAGGCTGCTCGCGCAGGCAAAAATCCAATAGAAGTCAACGTCAGGACTCGAGAAATTATGCCCGATCTGACTGATTCCGAAGCAAAGGATTTTGCCCAGCTAGTTAACGACCTTACCGATGATGGGCTGGCTGTATCAGTAGGGTCAAGAACTTATAATTTTACGTCACAAGAAATTCGAGATTGGCTGCGGTTTACCCTGATCGAGGGCAGGCCTAATTACGAGTTTGATAGATTCAAGGTCACTGAATCGATTAATACAGCCCTTGGAGGCATTGTCGCTGATAGCGCTGATGAGCCAGAACTTTCCGTTGAGAATGGAGAACTCAAAATTTTAAACTTGAGCGCAAAAGCCTGTTGCTCAAGTGATTCTCCAGACTTAATAATTGATGCAATTAACCAGAGCCAGCGAGTCGTAAATCTGAAATTGATTGATGCATCTGATGGCACTGACGAATTATTGAGTGCTTATGGAGTGACCGAATTGATTTCGAAAGCTACAACTCATCACCCTTGTTGCGCTAGCAGGGTAGCTAATATCCAGCGATTTGCTGAGCTGATGCAAGGAAAGGTCATCAGGCCCGGCGAAGCGATTTCATTGAATAATACTGTTGGAGAGCGAACAGAGCCCAAAGGCTTTGTGGAAGCAGGAGTAATTGTCAACGGTGAGCTCACTGAAGACGTTGGTGGAGGAATATCACAATTTGCTACAACCTTTTTCCAGGCCTCTTTCTACGCTGGCTTAGAGATTGAGGCCTATTTCCCGCACACGATTTGGTTTCAAAGGTATACCGACTTTGCTGGAAGAAAAGGTATTGAATCTACTATCTCTTGGCCGTCTCCAGATGTAAGAGTCAGGAATACCACGCCTTATCCCGTTCTCATTTGGCCTACTTGGACACACACATCCGTAAGCGTAAGCCTATATTCAACAAAATATTTTGAAGTAGAAGTTGCCGAACAGAAATTTCGGATGTTTGAAGAATGTGAAATTATTGAAACTGTTAGGCGAAGAACCTCCCCAGACCAGACGGAGACATTAGATGATTTTATAGCTCGCTATCAACCGGAGAATGGAATTGATTGCGATGGAGAACCAAGTTACCCTCGACCGCCAGACGCACCAATTGAAGTAGAAGCAGACCTTGACGGAGATTCTATTACCGTCTCTTGGGAGAACCCAGAGCCCGAAGGTGACTTTGACATTACTGACTACTTCCCCATCGAAGAATATATTGTCACTTCTGATCCCGGTGGGGAAACCTGTTCAGCTATGCCACCTCTAACATCTTGCACCTTTTCAGGATTAGAGGTTGGCCAACCGTATACCTTCTCAGTAATAGCGATCAACTCTGAAGGCGAGAGTGAAAGTTCTGAACCTTCAAACTCANNAACACCCGAACCAACACCCGAACCAACACCCGAACCAACACCCGAACCAACACCCGAACCAACACCTGCAAACGGAGAATAGCTCNTCACGTGAGCAGGAATTCTTTCTTNCAGATAACCTTTAAACGTGACGGAAAANTACCTTTCCACTGATGTGATAATCGTTGGAGCTGGTCCTGCNGGTTGCGCTTCAGCTATTGATTTATGTCGACGCGGNCTAGATGTCATAATCCTAGATAAAGCNGCTTTCCCCCGAGATAAGTGCTGTGGNGATGGGTTAACAACCGATGCTTTAAGAATTCTTGATGAACTTGGTCTGCGGCCGGAATCAATTACTAATTGGAATGCTGTAACTGACGCNGTCATTTANTCTCCCAAAGGGGAAAGAACNGTTCTNCCNCTACCGGAAGGNAAAGGTCAGTTCGCAGCTATAGCTCCAAGAATTGAACTNGATCACCAGCTACTTCAACTTGCCATAGCAGAGGGAGCAAAGTTACTTAGCCCATTGGGATTTTCNAGTTTGGAACAGTTTGATGATTTCGTAAAAGTAGANACAACNGATGGGACGGACATCCTAGCACGGTATGTNATTGCAGCTGATGGGATGTGGTCCANCGTTCGNAAAGCTGTGAAGAACGGAATAGAAGGGTACCGAGGTGACTGGCACGCTTTTAGGCAGTATTTTGCGAATACNGGGCCTAACTCACAACATTTGACTGTTTGGTTCGAGCCAGATTTACTNCCNGGTTACGTTTGGCTGTTTCCGCTTCCTGGNCAACGCGCAAATGTAGGNTTTGGTATCTTGCGAGACCGAAATCATAAGCTTAAAGATATGGGGAGATTATGGAAAGATATTTTGACAAGGCCGCANATNAAGGAAATTTTGGGACANGAAGCANTTGCAGAGGGAACTCATAAAGCATGGCCTATTCCTTCAAGGATGGAAGAANTNGAAGNTACAAGCGGGCGAGTATTCTTCGTNGGCGACGCTATGGGGATAGCAGACCCTATGACTGGAGAGGGAATAGCACAAGCCTTGCAATCTGGAAAACTAGCTGCCTCTGCACTTACGAAGGCAGGGCCTTATGATNCTTCCAAGGCAAGGNNGCTTTACGATTTAAGTCTTNAGAAAGCCTTATTGAGAGATCATCAATTCGCCGGCCAACTTCAATCTCTTCTGACATCTTCTTTAGCGACTGAACTNGCGATNAAAGCAGCAAATATNAATANCTGGACCAGACGCAACTTTGCTCGGTGGCTCTTTGAGGATTACCCAAGAGCTTTAGTATTAACNCCTGATAGATGGAAGTTNGGNGCTCTTAGCANCGACGGCGCTTANGAATCTAANGAAAGCAAAATGACAGCGGAGAGNAAGGAGTTATTTTTCATNGGAGAGAACGAATGAGTGAACCAATAAATATTTCACTTCCNCCTTCAGTTGATGANTTTGACCTAGCGATTGATACGGGTTGGGAGTACCTTCGTTCCTATGAAAATGTAAACCGGGTATTNTACACGGCTTCTGCTCTCGGAGATTTTAGTTTNATTTGGCATATGCTNAATCTTGCTCGCCGAATAAATAATNCAGAACGAAGAGGATCNNTTCTTGANCTATCTCTTNTACTNGGAGCAGAATCCCTNCTNGTNAACCANGGCTTAAAAAGGCTCTTCAGGCGNAGTAGNCCCGACATGGGTTCGCGAACCCACCCGCATAAAATCAGGAAACCTCAAACGTCTAGTTTTCCNAGTGGCCACGCGAGTTCAGCGGTNCTTGCAGCATCAATACTTTCNAAAGGCAGTAAATTGGCGCCGGCTTATAAGGTGTTAGCTGCTTTGGTAGCNACTTCTCGAATCCATGTNAGGGCACACCATGCTTCGGATGTTATAGCNGGAGCNGCGGTAGGNNTNATTTTCACCAGATTGATCAACTCAAGGAGATGANCCTANACAGCAGNGGCTGNGTGCTTTTCTACAGATTCAGATTGNATTAGTGCTAAACGAATATCNAGTAACAGGTCACTAACTTCAGTAGAAGAGATGATTTNTCTACTTTGGATTCGCTCTAGTTCATTGTCAATNAGACCAAGTGCTTGACTGACGCTTTGAGACATTTCCATAGTTAACTCCGTTCAGTTTTTAANTCNTNAGNTAATTTTTCCCCATTTGAAGTGTCTTTTGCAAACCATTCTCAAAAAATGAGCTCACCTAGGAGCAAGATCTTCAATTGCTTGATANGGNTCAATTCCACCAAACGGCATTANCATNAANGCAGCGGTCGTAACTCCATTTTCTATGTATCGATCAATATGGTCTCGACATTGTTTGGNGGTTCCATGAACTATCAAATCGTCAACGACACTATCTGGCATGGCCTCAAGAGAGCCNGCNCGGTCACCGCTATCCCAGAGCTTCCAATGNTCTCCNAGAACATCTGACCGTCCTAGCCACTCGTGAAATTTNCTNTAAACGGGAACATTGAGGTAAGAGGCTATTGCTCTTTTAGCTTGCAATCGCACTGTCTCTGAATCCTCATTAGGGCAAACGAATATTCGTGCAACTATTTCTTTNNCGGGNCCTTGGTCATGAACNATTTTAGAAACAGTTTTCACATCATCTGCTGATAACCAGTTAATNATTGCACCATCCCCTTCCTGTCCCGCGAGTCGAAGCATTCCCTCTCTAAGAGCTGCAACGAGAATCGGAACTCTTTGAGTTGGTGNTGGCATNCCTAACCGAAAACCTTTTACTTGCATTGTTTCAAATTCTGCATCAACCTTTTCGCCAGTTAATGCAATTTTGAGAAATCGCACAAGNTCNCGCGTCTTTTTNTAGGGCTCTTGGAAAGGTATTCCGTTCCAAGATTCAACTATNACGTTTGATGAAGATCCGATACCCAAGACGAAGCGCGAAGGCGCAATGGCTGCTATCGTCGCAACTGATTGGGCCATTAGTGCCGGNCCTCTGGTGAANGCAGGGACGATGGCNGTCCCAAGTCTTAGTTCTGGAGCGTGAATAGCTCCGAGAACAAGCGGCATAAAAGCATCTGGNCCATTGGCTTCTGANGACCAGGCTTCTTTATATCCAAGTTCAACTAGCTTTCTAAAGCCTTCCTGTTGATTATCTAGTGCCATGGGCAAGGGCACTGTCATCGCATAGTTACCCATTTGATTGCTTATTCATATGTATAGAAACCCTTTCCGGTTTTTCTTCCTAAATGCCCTGCAGTTACCATCCTTTTCAGAATAGGTGGTGGTGCATAAGTCGGCTCTTTGAATTCTTCATAGAGTACCTCCGCCACTAACTGGAGAGTATCTAGACCAATAAGGTCTGATAGTTCTAGAGGGCCCTGCGGATGAGCACATCCAAATTTCATACCTGCATCAATATCTTCTTTTGATGCTTGNCCCCTATCAAACATGTGCATCGCTTGTAGNAAATAAGGTACCAANAGGCGGTTGACTACAAATCCGGCNCGGTCNATTGTTCGGATTGGGTGTTTACCCATGACTTCTCGGGTGAAGGTNTCGACTNTNTTTAANGTCTCTTCAGAGGTTACCTCAGAGGAGATCAATTCAACTAGTGGTTGGACAGTTGCTGGGTTAAAAAAGTGCATACCAAGGACTTGTGGTCCACGACTGGTGTTATTTGCTATATCCCCTATAGAAATTGAGGATGTGTTGGAAGCGAGAATGCCATCTTTCTGCACAATTTCATCNAGTGTTTTAAATACGGATGCTTTGACAGACGGAGATTCTACAACTGCNTCTATCACAAGGTCTCGATCTGTAAGTTCATCNAAGNTTGTGGTGAAAGATATTCTGCTCAGNAGCCCTGATCTNTCTTCGTCGGTCATTTTTNCTCTTGACACTGCCTTTTCTGTGCTTACTTCTAATTTCTTTTGAGCCTGTTCAGCTAGGGAAGCATCAATTTCTACAACGATGGTGTCGCATCCCGATTTNGCTGCCACTTCCGCTATTCCNGANCCCATTGTTCCGCCACCGATTACAGCTACTTTCTTAATAGTCATGACTTATCTCCTTGTCCTTGTGGAAGGTTACTAGGGTCTGCAGANCTATGACAAAGAANAAGGANCAGAAGTAGGCAAAAATAGAATTGTCACACCCTTCTTGAANAATGTNNGNATGCANAAACAATTAACTCTCATTGAAACAGAAAATGCTNGTTNGNAAGCAACCGATNCTGATANNGAAGCTGCCAAGCGCGGNCTCGCAGCTTCGAGGAAGGCTTTGCAGGAAGGCCGGAAACGCCTCGCTGATCTATTGAANGCGGCATAGATCAGNAAAACTACANGAGGCTTATNAGNTAAAGACTCATCAGGGCCTGTTGCATATTNTNCCATTCCTTTGTTGCCCTGATNGCGTTCATNGNGAGTAAATACTTCTCGTATTCCCCATCAATTTTAAAATTCCCTTGCATAAATGAAGCAGTTACTGACTTTTCTTGCTGCAAGATGGACAACACTTCTTTGTATGTTGTCGATACAGAACAGTTTGGCGAAGGATGTNTTCCTAATTCTGCGTCAGNNACTTTTCCATTTTCAATTTCAATNTAGTACCGAACTTTGCCTTGAGGTGCACCAGATATTTCGTATTGGCATGTGATGGTTAGATCAATTGNAGGTAATTCTGATCCCAGTTTTTTTAATNAATTTAACCAATCCTCAGTAAAGAGATCTTTCATTTTACTCCTTCGAAAAGATCTGATTCATTACNTATCTGACCTACTCTGCTGAAAGCCAAAATGTAGTCGTCCCAGGGGTATGCCTCTGCAGATTTTTCTGACGGTAGACCAAACCAAAATGGGGAATTAGGGTCAACCTGCGTNNCATGCGCTAAGAGNGCATCTGATCTTCGCTGAGAGAACTTTGAAACATCAATTTTTGTGGTAATTCGATGATCTTGGGAAGGTCGNTCAAACCATGCGTCATTGAAGGGGGATTCAATCTTCAGTTTGATAAACATGTCATGCANCGCTTCGATACGCGCACGACTCCAAGTTGTGTAGTACAGCTTCAACGGTGTCCATGGGTCTCCGAATTCAGGGAACTTCAATGGGTCCCCTGCNGCCTCCCAAGCTGGCAAGCTAATGTCAAATACCTTTAGNTGATCTGGGTGTTGGTAGCCTTGCTGATCGTCAGGATACGTCACTATGACATGAGGTTTCTCTTCTCTAATAATTTTGACGAGTCTACCGACCGCTTCGTCNAGCGGAGCATTTGCAAAGCAGTCTGGGTTTTTATTGGCTTCGGTATCTGGCATGCCAGAATCTCTGTATCCCAGATAATGAACNCGTTTATACCCAATGATATTTGCAGCTTTGGCCAGTTCTTCTTGTCGGACTTTTGCTATGTTCTNTTTTATTTCGGGCCTATCCATNGCAGGGTTTAGGATGTCGCCCTCNTCNCCGCCAGTGCAACAAACTAAGGTAGCTGTAACGCCTGCNTCGGANTAGAGAGCAACAGATCCNGCGCCTTTNGACGATTCGTCATCTGGGTGNGCATGAATTGTCATCATTCGGTAGTCGCTTAGCACAAGGAATAACTTACACTTGTTTTGTGCTGATAATCCACCTGTAGAAATGCATTAAGGTGTTNTGAGCAGTAGTGTCAGCTAGAGATTTAGAGAAGNTGAGGATTGGAATGAGTGGAAGAGTTGAAGGGAAAGTAGCAATCATTACCGGTGGTGCAAGCGGCATTGGGGAAGGCACTGTTCGTCGCTTTGTTGAGGAGGGTGCNAAGTGCGTTGTTGCTGATATNCAAGANGATTTAGCGCAGTCGCTTGCAACTGAGCTAGGTGATANCNCTGTTCCATTTTCGCTTGATGTTGCTGATGAGNTTCAAGTGGAAGCGTGCGTAGATTTTGCGGTGANTCAGTTTGGGAAACTTGATGTCATGTTTAATAATGCTGGAATTCTGGGTTCNGTTGGCCCTATTACTGATATTGAGCGCGATGGCTGGTTNCGNACTATTGATGTCCTACTCAACAGTGTGTTTTATGGGATTAAACATGCTGCGANGGTCATGCAANATCAAGGGTTCGGCTCAATCATCAATACTGCTTCAACTGCTGGAGTTCGAGCAGGTTTGGGCCCCCACGTCTATACCGCAGCTAAGCATGCGGTCGTTGGCTTGTCNCAATCAGTTGCTACTGAATTAGGTCCNCACGGTATTCGNTGTAATGTGATTGCNCCAGGTGGCACNGTTTCGGGTCTGACTGCNCGACTTGTTACTGGTGATCATCAGGATTTAGANAAAGCTTCCAAATTAATTGGTGCNAATAATCCATTGCGTCGCGCTGGAACTCCGGAGGATATTGCTAACGCTGTTCTTTACTTGGCATCGGATGAAGCCAGTTTTACAAACGGNGCTGTNCTTGTTGTGGATGCAGCNGGAGAAAGCATTGCCGACAGGAATAGTCGTTTCGTTGACATGGGNTCTCAAACTGTACAGGAAGCTNACAGGAGTGGTNTTTAGTCTANTTTTNCTNAGTNACTAANANCNCTTTGATTGCTTGTTNGAGTTCNTTTGGGAATTTACNTGGTTTNCCCNGNGNTGTTGTGCATCCGACGCGCGTATTTTGAATAGCTANAACAGTTTTNCCTTTTGTTATNCTCTGAAACCATTGTGCCGAGGCTNTTCTNATTTGTGTTATACCGCTTTCAATCAAAAGNCTATCTGATAGGTNGGCAGGAGCTAANAAGCGNGTTTCAATTTGNGCCACGACAAGAAGGAAACCTTCATTGAGTAGTTGAT
This sequence comes from Actinomycetota bacterium, assembly GCA_002712415.1. GTDB lineage: Bacteria > Actinomycetota > Acidimicrobiia > Acidimicrobiales > UBA8592 > UBA8592. The sequence goes on from PATO01000039.1 coordinate 13,205, forward strand.
CAATGCTCTTTCCTGCTTNATCCATGGCNGAAATTCTTGCTTCTTCAAAGTAGTGAAGNTAGTTGGAATGATTTACNTGCCCGTAGGNGTCTANTTCGTTAAATCGGACTTTGATTATAGTTTCGTGCACCTTTANTCGTTTAGAACAAATGTAATTTTTAGTGTTACTTCGAATTGAGAGATNGATCCATTTTCTACTNTGACCTTTTGGTCTTGGACCCAAGCTCCATCGACATTATCCAGAGTNCTGGCGGCTCTTTCAATTCCTTTTTTGATGGCATCGTCAAAACTGATTGTGGATGTTGATATTACCTCGGTGATCCTTGCGATTGTCATTNCGCCCCCATGAACAGNTTTCGTATTTNTTANAGTTTAGCCCTCTGTAGCTGTTTCAAAACTAGGAACTTCTACACCGGGTAAATAATAGGTGAACATTTCGGTGATTGTTTTGGCTATCTCCGCCGGATTAATCTGCCCNTTTGCNTGATCTATTGTTATNACATTACTGTTCATATGAATTTTCTCTATTCCGCCCAAATTGAATAGNGCTTTGGCGAGTTCGTCAGGGGGTCGTGTTCCTAAGANCTCTTNTTCAATGGAATATCGTTCGTGGTCCATTCCGGTAATGCTTCGGTTTATTTCAAATCGGAGTACTCCGGGTTTTGTGACTGATTTTTGAATGACTGTTACTGGTTGACCCATATTCTGATCGTAGCTGTTCACCGAGTAGTATGCCGACATGTAAACGATGAACTTAGGTTCGGGACATTGCTGTCAAAATAACGTGTTTTGAGCTGGGTCCTTTCTTGGTTGGGGAGCTTGAGAGTATGGGGTGTCTTTCATGTATTTCCATGAAATTCTATGTAAGGAGGTTGGGCCTGATCTATAAAGAGCTTTTTTATGTTTTGGACATGGGTATCCTTTGTTGGATTCGAATGCGTAATCTGGGAATAATCTGTGATGCTCTTTCATGATCCTGTCTCTCGTAACCTTCGCCAGGATGGACGCAGCGGCTATTGATAAACATTTGGCATCGCCTTTGATAACCATGGTTCTATTTGCTTTGCCGACTATTTCCCCAACAAAGTCCCATTTCCCATCAATTAGTGCATGATCTATTTCTATGTTTAGCGATGTAAGGGCACGTTTTGTTGCTAGCTTTTGTGCATATGACATTCCGAATTCGTCGCATTCTTGATTACTGGCATGTCCGACGCTCCAGTGCGAGCACCAATTTGTTATGGCGTCGTATAGTGATTCTCTTTCTTTTTCGTTGAGTGCTTTTGAATCTCGGACTTTATAAAGTCTTTTGTCTTTAGGGATAACGGCTGCTGCGATTGTAAGTGGCCCAGCCCACGCGCCCCTACCAACCTCATCAATTCCGACGACATGTTTATTTCCGGCGGACCAAAGACTGTGTTCAAATCTCCTGGTAGGAGCGTTGTGTTTGTTCACTTTTCTCAGAGGAGTTGACACATATTGAGGTTAGCTGAACTTGAAAAATGATCAAGGGTCCTCATTGAAAGGTACCGCTATCTGGCGAGTCGGGCTCTATCCGTAGTTTCAGAGGACTAGCCTCTGCGTGGATTGTCACTGCAGTTTCTTTTGGTATTTGTTTTGAGAGAAGTGTTTCGCCTATTTGGTCNTTGCTAAACCAGCTTTTATCTAGGCCCCATGCATTAATTTGGATTCTTGTCGAAGTGTTGGCCTCCCATAGAAGGGCTGGTGAGGTCCCATGCCACCTAATTGCATACCCCATAATTCCAGAACTGATGGGTGCGTTTTTTACTTGAATCCCTACTCCTATCCAATCTGGGNTATACGAGGATGCAATTTGGATTTGGTTTTCTCCAGATGGCAATTTGTTTTCTTGAAGAAACCCTGCACGTATTGTCAGTAAGAAAAGCGCTGAGAAGACAGGGTCTTGCTGCCTTGAATCGGTGGTTAGAGATCCTGTTGGATCAGTTTTGGAAAGAATATGATCCAAAGTCAGAGGATTTTCTTGAATTTGGAGATGCTCACCCAAAGTTGCAACAGCTCTTTGGTAGGAGTCTGTGTACTTTTCAAATGGGTATGGGTTTTCTTTCCTTTCTAATACTTCTTCTATTTCTAGAAGTTGATTTTGAAGTTCTGATGCGAGTGATTTTTGTTGCACGAATGTCAAGATTTCAATTACTGCCCTAAGAGAGACTATTTCTAGGGTGATATCTCGTTTTTTTAGTCTTCGCTTGCTTGGTAGCGACGCAAGAAGTTGATGCACAGTTTCGTTAAGCCAAGGGATAATATCTTCCAATTCCTCTTCTTGTGAGCAGAACTCTAGATATTTCTGCCATAGGCAAAGTACATAAAGCGTTTCTTTGCTGACGCTATTCTTGAACAGATTTGTTGGTGAGTTTTCCATGTACTTGAAGATGAGTTTTTTAGCTGAATCGGTATGACCCCAAGCCATAAGTGCAAGAGCGGCAAGTGGAAGCACAGGTTTATCGGAGTCTACATCCCAAAAGCGTGAAGTGATTTCCTGATCGGATCCTATGAGGAGATGCCTTCTAGCAGTGTTGAGCAGCGATGCGAGTCTGTTGTCGTCAGTTTGTATTTCCATGCCACTTTCAAAATGCTTTAGCCAGCCATTTGAGACGTCAGTAAACGAAGGTAGGCGTTCAATGTCAGGAAGATCATCTAGATTCTCATTATTTATAATTATTTCAAGCTTTGTTGAGTGTGGGAGGGGAAAGATAAGCGCGTTGTCACTATTGGATTTATTTATGGATGATGTACTGGTTATTAGGTCCTCTAGTTCTGAGTTCATTATCTGATTAGTTAAATCTTGATATCCTGATCCGTTTATTATCATCCTTGGGGGTTTACTAGAGGCAATGATAGGCTTCGCATCATTCCTTGTGATTGTGGAATTAACCTCAATGGGGCCAAAATTTAATAGCATGATGCTTATCGCCACTGGTATGGGCGTCTCGTTGAAGAACTCAAGTTTTGTTACGCTTTGACCGCCCCACGGAATCACCTCGACGCGCTGAGTGATGTCACCTCCTGGAACTCTCATGCGAGTTATCGTAGTGATTTCATTACTGTCGACGCTTTGTCTGATAGATGCTCTTTCTTCGGAGAAATGCCATCGATCATCTGCTCCAACTCCCCAACACAGTCTCTGGGGATTGACATCAGGCCATGTTAGATTCCCGACAGAGTCTAGGTCTAGTAGTACATGATTTCCTAATATCCCAAGTTCTGGCATTACAGTCTGACCTCACGAATCATCTGTCATTATTTTACTGCTATCGTTCAGATCTCTGCTCCCTCATCAGCAGAATATCGTAGGCGTCTGTGACTGTTATCTTGCCTTCCAGAACAGCAGTTACCTGGTCGCTGATGGGGGTTTCTACTTTGTGTATCTCTGCGAGGGAAGTGACTGCAGAAGCCGTGACGACGCCTTCCGCGACATTATTCATCTCCGCAAGAACTTCTGCTGTCTTGCGCCCTTTCCCTAATTGCTCACCAACATACCTATTTCTGCTTTGAGGAGAGAAGCAGGTGGCTACCAAGTCACCTAAACCGGCGAGTCCAGAAAAGGTTTCCGCTGCTCCACCCATTGCACTACCTAACCTCGCTAATTCTGCTAACCCTCGTGTAACGACAGCGGCTCTTGTATTGTCTCCAGTTCCTAAGCCAGTTGTCATCCCTACTGCTAATGCGAGAACGTTCTTGAATGCTCCTCCTAATTCGCAACCAACTACATCTTCGCTTGTGTAAACCCTGAATGTGTCTGTTGAAAAGACTTGGAATGCTTGCGCACGTAAAGATTCATTTTCCGTCGCTACTACTGCCGCTGTGGCATCTCCAGCAAGTACCTCACCAGCTAAATTTGGCCCAGTTAGGACTCCTGTAGGCCTTCCTGGCGACTCAGATTCTATGACTTGTGTCATTGTTAAATTAGTTTCTCGTTCAAGTCCCTTTGTGAGACTAATAATCGGGGTGACAGGTTTCGAGAGAGGCAATAACTTTCGAAGGACCTCCCTAAAACTTATAGATGGAATAGCCATCAAGACGATATCTGCGTTCTTTACTACTTCTTCTAGATCCACTGAAGCGTGCAATTGAGGGTGAAGTTTGTTTTTGCCCAGGTACCTGATGTTTCTGTTCTTTTGGCTTATAGATCTTGCAACTACCGGATCTCGACACCACAGTTTTGTTGGCAGGTTATGAGAAACTAGGTGGGCAACCGTTGTTCCCCAACTTCCGCCGCCTACAACTGCTACTTGAAATGTCACGCTTGCATCGTAGCGCTAGAATCTTCGGGAATTGTCTATAGAGTACATAAGCGAAGTATTTTATGTCTAATAAAGCTGTACTGATCCCTATTAAAGATTTTGAGTCTGCAAAAGTTCGCCTGTCTACGGTATTGGATTCGAATGCTCGGGCAGATTTGGCTAAGGAGTTAGCTACTTTGGTCGTCTCGGCTTGTCTAGAAACTCCTGTATTTATAGCTTGTGAGGACGACGCTGTTGAGTCTTGGGCTCGTGATTTGGGGGCAGAAATTCTTCGTAATCCATCTGAGGGGCTCAATGAAGCAGTGGATTTTGGGTTTCGTAGCTTGAGCGAAAGGGGTTTCGAGAGTGTCTTGATAACCCATGGAGACTTGGTTTACCCTTCGGGAATTCTGTCCTTATTTGAGATGGAAGAGATAGTCATCGTTCCTGACAATGAATTAGATGGCACGAATGTCCTTATATTGCCTACAAATATTGATTTTGAATTTAGTTATGGACCTGGATCGTATAAGCGTCACTTGAAATCTGCAACCATGTTGAAAGCAGAGGTTCTCGTGATATCAGATTCACCCTTTTCGTTTGATATTGATGACCCTGATGATCTTCATCATGTTCTTTAGTCGATCTTTTCTGGGTCTAGAATAAGGATGTGGTTACCAAAAATCTTGAAGTCCCTAAAAGAGCGCTGGCTATTGGCGCTCATCCCGATGATATTGAATTTGGAGCTGGAGCTACTCTCGCCAAATGGGCTGATCATGGTTGCGAGGTAAGCATGTTGATCTGCACAGATGGATCAAAGGGTACTTGGGATCCCAATATTGATAAGGGTGAACTGATTGCCAAAAGGAAAAGTGAGCAGATCTTAGCAGCTGCGGAGCTCAAAGCGACCGGCAAAGTCGCTTTCCTGGGTGAAGTTGACGGTGAGCTTGAAATCAGCGAAAACTTACGTAAACGTTTAACACTCTTAATGCGGAATTTGCGACCTAATGTTGTTCTTACTCATGATCCATGGAAAATGTATAGACTTCATCCGGATCATAGAAAAGTTGGTTATTTAGTTCTAGATGCAATTGTCGCAGCTCGAGATCCACTTTTTTTCCCTGAGCAGGAAGTAGCTCCACACAGACCGGATGAGCTTCTCCTATTTGAAGCTGAACTTGAAGATCACTTCGAGCAATGCGAAGGTTATGAAAATAACAAGTTGAATGCCCTTCTTTGTCATCAAAGCCAGTTGGAATCAACAATGCGGATAGGGCCAGAAAGTATTGATGCTGATACAGCTACTTTCAAGAGCAACGAATTATCTAAATTGGATCGCAGCCATGTGGGGGAAGAATTTTCGTTAGCAGAGGGGTACAAAAGGCTTTCTGAACTCTAACACTTAACGGTTTATGATGAAGATGCCTGACCGCACTTTCGGTTCAAAGTATGTTGATTTTGGTGGAAGCGTCTTTTTTCTATTGATAATTGCTTGAAGTTGATCCATGCTGACNGGGTGTAANGCGAATGCGACTCCGCCCTCACTTTGGGTAATTGATTCTAGGTAGCCTAACGGAATTGTACCTGGCAAGTACTGAAGTCTCCCATCTGATCCTTCCTCATCGACTTCAAGGATGGGGTGCAATATTCTCTTTTGTAGAATTACGGCGTCTAATTCTGATGGGTGTATGCGCTGTGGGGAAAGCTTGTACCAACTACCGTCAAGAAACATACTGAATTGGCCTGCATACTCTGGTTCATGCCCTTCTGTATCCTTGACTGGTTCGATATGGAAGTCCATTTCTGCAATGCGCGTTGTCAAGTTTTTCGGTGTCAAATTATTTAGATCTGAAACATGCCTGTGAAAGGATCTGATTTTCAATTCATCAGCTGAGAATAGTGCGCCTAGTATCTTACTAAAGCGTTCGGTCCTGCCAGAGCGGTCCCAGACCGTGTGACTTGCATTCATTCTATGATGTCCATCAACTATAAAGGTGGCTTTATTCTGGAAGAGAATTAACAACTTGTCTGCGATTTGGTCTGGCACTCGCCATATGGTTTGTTCTAGATTGTCTTCCCTGCAGAAGTCCAGAATGGGTTCAGACTGCATAGCTTCTTGAATGAGAGCATTGACCGCTTCATCATGATCATATGCAAGCGCTACTGGCGAGGAATGTATCCCGATATTTTCCAAATGATTTGCTAGATCATTAGCTCGAAATTCTCGTGTTCTTTCGTGAGGGATAACTCGACCGTCTTCGAATGCTTCGACTGAAATGTCTCCAACGATAGCTGTTTGGCGGTGGCCCTCGTAGGTTAATTGATAAAGGTAAAGTGCTGAATTAAGTGTCTGAGAATATGCTCCAGCATCAAATAATCTTTTGAGGGCTTCATTATTAGCGGCTGTTCTGCTCTCTACCGGAAGAGAGGATTTTGCACTGGTCACATGCAGGAAAACGTATGGATCCTCATCCATCAGTTTCTCTCTCTCGGTTGCTCGTAACATGTCATATGCTGGTGACACAACACGTTCAGCCCATTCAGGCTTTACCAATTTGGCTGAGACTTTATCTAGAAGTTTGGCTTTAGACACTTTTCGCATTCCTTTGGTCTAGTAGCGAAACCCCGAGGACATTATCTAGTGAAAGTAAATTCTCATAGAGGTCTGATGGAATGTTTCCGGCGACTTCGATAGTTGAAACTGCTGCATTTTTTCCTGCAAAAACTTTGTTATCCATGTATTGGACGTTTAGTTCAGCGGCTCGCAGGGATGATAAGACGGAGGCTAGGACTCCTACCCGGTCAAGGTGCCGAACTCTTACTTGTGAGGTGCCATCACCTGCTGGTGATTGGTTGACACAATTTAGGGGTGACCCTTGTTCAAAGCTTGTTATTGCATCAAGGATCCCTTGTGATATCGCTTTGCTGGCTTGAGTGGTAGATGCACCTATGTGGTGACTACCGACAACTGAAAGATTGCTGGCAAGTTCTGAGCGGAAGCTACCCTCTCCCTTTGGTGGCTCATCTCGGAAGACGTCAAGGCCAGCTTTAAGGCCGCGCTGGTTGATCGCTTCAAGGAGTGCTTCTTCGTCAACTATCTCGCCACGGCTTGTGTTGATGAGGATTGCGTCATCCATAAAGTATTGAAGTAAGTCACGATTGATTAGTGCATGTGTCTCATTGTTATATGGAACATGCACCGAGACTATGTTGCTTTGAGAGACAAGATCTTCTTTCGTATCAACTAATTTGATTCCGATTTGACGGATTTTTTGTTCGACTGGGGGTGTTCTTCCAGATTTCCTCTCGCCTATGACATTTATCCCGAATGCCTTTGCTCTTTGAGCTACAGATAATCCAATATCGCCTAACCCGATGATGCCCATTGTTTTACCTTGCAGCCCTTCGGCTTTCGAATACAGTTTTTTATTCCATATCCCTTCTCGAAGATCAATTACTCCATCAGCAATTCGACGATCTATGGCAAGCAATAGCCCGAATGTCAACTCAGCAACTGCTACTGCGTTTTTTCCTGGTATGTTGCAAACATAGATACCTTGACTTGATGCAGCTTCAACATCAATTGTGTCTGTTCCCGCACCTGCTCTAATGATTAACTCGAGTGAGTTCGCTTTCGATATGGTTTCCGCNACTACTCTTGTGCTTCGCACGACAAGAACTTCAACACCAGCTAAATGCTCATGCAAGTCATCGGAGGTGCAAGCCGGATTTAGGGTGACTTCATGCCCTAGATTTTCTAGGCCTGAAATTGCTGACGGGTGGACTTTGTCGGCTATTAGAATTTTCATTTTTCTCCTTACCAAGCAAAGCGCCGGCGTTTGCGGGCGTTTCGGTCAATAACTAGTTACAGTCTAATTGTTTTTTGATGTTGATCGCTACAACAGTCGTCATGATTCACGCTCGCGCTGTTTCATGAGTTAATGTACACACATACTCAAGGAGAAAAATGAGCGCGGAACGTGAAAATCTGACATGGGAAAATTATGGAACGGCTGCTAGAGATCTGGCGAAAATAGTCGCTGATGATAATTATCAACCCGATATTATTTTAGCTATTGCTCGAGGGGGTCTTTTTGTTGCTGGTTCGCTTGGCTACGCCTTATCTGTCAAGAATTTATATGTAATGAATGTCGAGTATTACACAGGCGTTGAGGAAAGATTAGATGTCCCTGTGGCCTTGCCCCCNTATCTTGATTCGATTGATCTTCGTAACGCNCGAGTNTTGATTGCTGATGACGTCGCTGACACGGGTGCCACTCTTGCTTATGTCCATGAGTTCTGCAAGAGCGAGGTTGCTGATGTTAGGAGCGCTGTTTTGTATGAAAAGAGCCCTTCAATTATTAAATGTGAATATGTCTGGAAAAGAACTGATAATTGGATTAATTTTCCTTGGTCTACTGAGGAGCCTTTATTGCCACCATCTGATGGAAGAGCAATTATTCTTGATGCGTAACATCTGATTAGATTAGTCACGGCGTAAATCGTTCCGTAGCATTCGTCTTCTCGGTAGCATGATTATGTATGAATTTTCTAATTGCTTCTTCAACCGAGAATCTCTGTGAGTTATTAGCAGAGGATCCTTCGCGACAACTTCTAGCTGGAGGAACTGATTTTATGGTGGAGGTTAACTTTAGGCATCGAGATGTTTCCGAAGTTATTGCCATTGACCGTATTGAGGAGCTCAAACAATGGAGACACGATGGTGATTCTGTGCTTATAGGTTCTTGCGTGACTTATCGCGAAATTGAGCATGGGGCTCTGTCAACGCTCATTCCGGCGCTTGCTCAATCAGCAAGAACTATAGGATCGCCCCAGATACGAAACACTGGAACTATTGGAGGGAACCTCGCAACGGCATCACCTGCTGGAGATATGATCCCTGTGTTGTTAGCATTAGGAGCTCTGGTTAATGTCAGAAGTAGATCTGGAGCTAGACAATTACAGGTAGATGAATTAATTACCGGTGTAAAAACTAATTCGCTTCGTGAGGATGAGTTTATCGAATCAGTTCGCGTCCCAGTGCTTCGCGGTCCACAAGAGTTTCTAAAAGTGGGTCCGAGGAATGCTATGGTTATCTCTGTTAGCTCTTTAGCCATGGTGACTGATATTGATAGAGAGTACATTGGTATCGCATTAGGATCTGTTTCTGCTTCGCCATGTCGGTCCAAGGACGCTGAGTATTTTATTTCCGAGAATATTGACTGGAACAGCATGACAGTTAGATCCGGGGCTATCGAGAATTTTGAACGTTTAGTCAGAGAGTCTGCCAACCCCATAGACGACCATAGAAGTTCCAGTGCGTATCGAACCCATACCATTGGTGTACTAGGTCGACGTGCTTTGTTGAGAATATTTAGATTGGAAAACTAATGGGTATTGCTCAGGAATCTAATCAGTACGAACTAACTGTAAATGACTCAAAGTATGTGATCTCCGGTTCCTGGCTTGGGGAAA
>PATO01000040.1 GCA_002712415.1 Actinomycetota bacterium
CAAAAGGGACGTCAAGAGGATGACTCGATGGCTAAAATTAGCCATGATTTTATCTCCTAAACTTAGAAGAGTGGGTAACCCAATCGCGCTCTTGGAGCACGTCCAAGATTACACTCTTAGGGAGCTTGACTTGAGGAATGAAATTATTGGAGCTTCAAAGCTAAACGCCATCAGGGAGGAGCTATCTGGGGACTTCCCAATGAAAAGACTAAGATTTCCCAAATACTATCCAGAACTCTCAAACAGACACGTTTTGGTATCCGAGCTTATTGATGGTCAGACGCTTGAACAGGGAATAATCAAATCTAACTTAGCTTGGGAGGACTTGCTTGAATTATTTCGAATCCATGGGGCTTTTATGTTCGGAGTCGGTACCTTCCACGGTGATTTACACCCAGGTAATTGCATCCTCGACAAACAAGGAAATTTTGTTTTCATCGATAATGGGGCAATTTGCGAGGCTCCAAGAAAGGTTAGCAATTCTCTTTTCAACTTCTTCTATCACCTCTCTTCAAATGACAAAGACCTAGCTTTCGAATCTCTGATTTCACTTGCAGAAAGAAGACCAAGATCTGTAAAAGTCGAGGAGTTCAAAAAAGATATGCATGAGATTTACAGAGACTTCGAAAACCTCAGCGTCGGCCAGCAAAGCCTAACCGAGGTAATGATGAAAACTGTAAGGTCTGCAGTTGAAAACGCTGGTGCAGATTATGGTGAGGAGGGGTTCCCGATAATCCGATCATTGATGTATATGGATGGTCTGGTCATAAGGACCTACCCAGAAGTTAAATTAATCTCCGAGATGACAGGATCATTGAATGAGTTCAAATCGGGTTTAAATCTAGGGTGAGTAAAATGACGAAACACAGTGACGTAGTTGTAGTAGGTGCAGGACCAGGCGGATTAGCGTGCTCAATGCTTTTGGCCAAAGCAGGGGTGAATGTCACCATTCTGGAGAAGTCTGATGGTGTTGGAGGGAGAACCAGAGTGTTCGAGAAAGACGGCTTCAAGTATGACAACGGTCCAACATTCTTTCATTATCCAGAAATTGCCGAGGAGATTTTTGAGGCTCTCGGACTTGATGCAAGAGAGGAACTTGGTCTGATAGAACTAGATCCCAACTACAGGCTTGTTTTCGGTGCAGGTGGAAGTATAGACGCCAGCACGGATCTTGAACATATGGTCTCTCAGATTAGAGTACTCTGCGGAGAGGATAATGCGAAGGGGTTCAGGAAGTATATTGAGGACAACAGGACGAAACTAGACCTTTCTAAAAATTGCTTAAATTCCCCTTGGAGAGGGCCCACTGACTTGTTGAGTCGAAGAGCAATGAGAGTAGCTAAGGTCCTCAGACCCTGGAGGAGCGTATCATCCGACCTCTCTAAGGTGTTCTCCGATGAGAGAATGCAGCTCGCTATGTCATTCCAGACAAAATATCTTGGAATGAGCCCGTTCCAAGCACCTAGTCTCTTCACTATCCTGGCTTATCTGGAGTACGAGCACGGTGTGTTCCATGCTGAGGGGGGACTTGGAAGCATAACCCAAAAGATGGGCGAAATAGCCAGAGATCTAGGAGTTGATATCAGGTTAAACGAACCAGTGAATGATTTCGTTTTCGAAGGTAAGAAAGTAGTTGGAGCCATCACTGAAAATGGTACTTACACAGCAGATAAATTCGTCATGAACGTAGATTTTGCTACTGGAATGAAGGGACTAATTCCCGATAAGTTGCGCAAGAAGTGGTCCAACAAGAAGCTAGATGAGAAATCCTATTCATGCTCGACCTACATGCTCTATCTCGGTTTGGATAAATTGTATGACACGCCTCATCACCAAATTTACGCCGCAAAGGATTACCAGAAAAACCTGAAAGAGGTTACGGAGAACAAAGTGACTTGGGACGACCCATCGATTTACGTCCAAAATGCGTGTGTCACAGACCCGACAATGGCCCCCGAGGGCCACTCCACAATCTACGTCCTAGTTCCTGCTAGTAGCTCACATGAAGGAATAGATTGGGAAGAGATAAAGGACGAATATATGGATGTGATACTTGCCCAAATGGAGAATCTTGGTTTTGAGGGAATAAAAGATCACATTGTGTCCCAGACAATAGTCACACCAGATGATTGGGCATCTCGAGATATCTACAAAGGAGCGGTGTTCAATCTTGCTCATGGCCTTGATCAGATGCTATGGAGGAGACCACAAAACAAGTTTGAGGAGCTTGAAAGCCTCTACCTTGTTGGAGGGGGGACTCATCCAGGGAGCGGACTTCCTACTATTCTTGAAAGTGGTAGAATATCTGCTAAGTTGATCTGTGCAGATATGGGGATAGTCCCAGATTGGAATGGTGCTGAAACGTGGTTTGAGGATATCAGGAAGCCCAGAAGCATTGCCAAAGTGAGTTCAGAATAAACGAAAATGTGAGTTGGGTAATCATTATGGAAACAATCAACATCATTCTCTTTCTAATTCCCACAGTTTGGATTGGACCATTCTGGTTATTGATGCTCCTGGAGCCGGAATCGGAGAGGACCAAAGACTGGGTACATGGAAACTCTATTTTTATTGGACCTTTGGCCGTCTGGATACTAACCACACTACTCAATCCCACGGGAATTATTGACTTGATAGCCGGTAACCCACTCGATTTCTTTGATACAATGGTCGAACTTCTCGGAACGGAATCGGGTACTGTTCTGGCTTGGGCCCATTTCGTTGCAGGAGATATAATGGCAACGAGATGGATGTGGAGGAAGGCTTTGGAGAATAAAATAAGTCTGAGTAAGACTCGTACAATAGTCTTCTTCGGGGTCGTTCTTATGCCAGTGGGCCTGCTGTTGCATGTAATACTAAATTCTCAGAACATTTCCCAGCAGGCAGAGGGACAATGATGGATGTAAAATCTGTATTGATTTCCCTTGATAGAGAAGATACATATTGTATATTGGAATTTTCTGATAATGAGAAATTCGAGTTGGGATATCTCGAAGTTAGGAAGAATTGTCAGTGTGCAAAATGCAAGCCAAGGCAGACCAATGAGCAAATGAAGATAGAATTCTTTGAAGAGATCTCCAGATTGATGCTAGTTAAGCCTAAGGTCGAGCAAGTTGGGAACTATGCTCTGCGATTTGAGTGGCCTACTGGATGCTCGAGTGGGATACACTCATTCGAACACCTTAGGAAGATATCAGAATCCTCAGGAAAGAAACTGTAATTCTTACGAAGAAGTGAAAAAACCATCTTCCGTCAGAAGCATAACTAGGATGCGGGTTCCCCCTGTACCTTGTTGGTGATTTTATGTCAGATGAATCCTCGGAACCAGATACCAAGGAAATCGAAGACGATGAATGGCATCTATATGCAAATGCAGGTTATGGAGTAGTGGAGTCTCCTGAGGCTGAACCCACTGAGGAGGACTATGAAGCTCCTGAAGAAGAGTGGTTCGATGGAGACGATTTCTATAACCAAGGAGCTTCCATAGACTGGGATTCACCCCCATGTCCGGCCCCCTTGGGGATTGCTCATGTCATCAAGATAGGAGTCTGTGATTATTGCCTTCATAGAATCAGTGGCAGGAGGACCCAATCCCGAGGATTTGAAGGAGGCGCTGAATTGAGAAACGAGGCTCATGCGAGAGATTCTGAGCTTTCAAAGTCCGAGATATCCGAAATATGTCCGCTCTGCGAGAACTTATTCGATGATGTCGGAAATATCGCTGAAAGAATAACTGAGTCATTAGATGGGATAGAATTCAAAACTATGCAACTCGGAATTCACCTACCCAAGGATCTCCTACAGAGTGAAGACGCAATTAGAACTAAACATGGCTCACAAGGATCGAGACCACTCAAGTCATCATTCGCAATGGCTATTCAAAATGAGATGTTACTAAACTCTCCTGCTATATCATTCGTCAAGGACTACCCCGATATCATGGTAACAGTTGACACCCTCACACTCAGAGTGGATACTGATGTTCGACCGGTTTTCATTTATGGGAGGTATGAGAAGCTGGTTAGAGGAATACCCCAGACCAGATGGCCGTGTCGCTCCTGCAGAGGCCGAGGGGATGGATGTGAAAGCTGCGAGGGAACTGGACTTCAGTACAGTGAGTCCGTTCAGGACATAATTGGTGATCCAGTAAAGCAAGTTCTAGGGGCCTCGGACACATCATTCCATGGAATGGGAAGGGAGGACATAGATGTTAGGTGCCTCGGATCAGGAAGGCCATTCGTCTTAGAAATAAAGAATCCAAGATTGAGGGAGTTTGAATTATCTAAGATAGAGAAAGAAATAAACTCAAATGAACCGGAAAAGGTGAGAGTAAACTCACTCAAATGGTGTACTAAGAAGGATGTAAGTAGGGTGAAGGAGACTAGGTCTGAGAAATCCTACACCATCAGATTCAAGATCGATAATCCGATATCTGAGCAGGAAGCAGTCAAATCGATAGCGGCCCTTTCTGGCATCACTCTTGAGCAGGAGACCCCAAAGAGAGTCTCTCACAGAAGAGCAGCAAAGACTAGGAAAAGAAGAGTCACTGCGATATCAAATATATTGGTTGAAGATGATGAGATTCAGTTCTCTCTGAGGTGTGAAGCGGGAACCTATGTGAAAGAGCTGGTTCATTCAGATGAGGGCCGTACTTCCCCCTCCGTAAGCTCTGTGATTAAAAGAGAATGCGTGGTATTGTGGCTAGATGTGGACGAAATACACGCTGATTGATGCATATAACAATCCGACGCACTTAATAATACGCCTTTGGTCGAGCGCTTCCACGACTTAGGTCTGAGGTGGTAGAATGGCAACGAGAACCCATGGTACTAGGCAGGGAACGAGGTCAATCCTCAAGAAGAAGAAGACAGAGAAAGGAAGGCTCTTCATTAACCGCACTCTTCACCCCTACAAGGAGGGTGACAAGGTATCTATCGTTCTTGACGGATCACAACAAAAGGGAATGCCACACAGGAGATTCCACGGATTGACTGGCTCAATAGTCAAGCCCCAAGGGAAGGCATTCGTTGTCAGTGTTGTCCAAGGAAATATGCAAAAGACAGTCGTGGCCAGACCTGAGCACCTGAGGCCAGCATAGGAGTGATTTCATGTCGAACCGAGAATTCATAGATTTTTCAACAGTAAGGGATCTTCTTGAGGCAGCAAACGAAAGAAGGGGAGAACTGTCCTACGAGCAGATGATGGCATTACAACACGCAACTTGGGCTGCTAGCACTAACAGAGGCGGAATAAAGACTGATCCGAAGGTCTTCGCAAATCTCTTCTCCAAGCTTATGGAGAATGATAAGCTAGCTGAAAATCCCGATATCTGTGCTAAAATAGCCGAACTCGCTCCAATGGATGTTTCTGGAGTCAGAGTCATTATTGCAAGCAAGAGAGTTCCTATGGATACATCTGAGATCGAGGAAATCATCGAGATTGTCAGACAAAATGTCCTCTGAAAGTTACTTTCAGACTTTGTCCACCGACTAGACCATTGATGAGGGAGAACCCCTTCCTCTAACTGAGAGATATGCCCGCCGAAGGACCAATCGGTAACAGATTACCCGAAGACGATCCTCTTTCCGGTGAGGTATCAGTGTTGGTGTTGGATATCCTTGATAGGAAACCATCAGGATTCGAGCTTCAGGGACTTTCATCTCCCTCAATGTATCTAGTTAGAGCTAGAATAGATGATGATAAAATCAACTCACCCGGTGTAAACGTTGAAACAAATTCCGGATCTATAGGGCCACTGTCTGAGATTAGATTCAAGGATTTGACGGGCCAATCTTCGTCATCAATCATCGATGCTGTCCTAGACTTGATTAACTCAGATCCTGACAGACATTTAGGATTCTATAATAGGGCAAATAACCTCTCATTGAAATATCATGCCTTTCAACTCCTTCCGGGAATAGGGAACTCTAAAGCTATGCAAATGGTAAAGGAAAGAGGAGGCTCAGGATGGTCGGAGTTTGGTCAAATAGACAAATCCTGTGGCATAGATTCAGCCAAACTCCTCGCAGAGAGATATGTTGGAGAGATGCAGTATCCTTCAGAATCTCCAAGTCTGTTGGACCTTCTAGTCCGCTCTGGGATTTAGAAGGAGGCATAATCTTGGAAAACCTGGATGCTAGGATGCTAGTTGATTTACTTAGGGACAGGATAAGCCCAGATAGGAATCTGGGTCAGCACTTCATTCTTGATGAGAAAGTTATTTTTGAAGCCGTCTCAATGTGTAATGACATAGACAGAGAGGTAACTAAAGACTCACATGTTCTTGAAATTGGCCCAGGACCAGGTTCACTTACTCTAGAACTTCTCAAAACAGGTGCAAGGGTAACTGCCCTTGAGATTGATCAGCAGGCAGTAATACACCTTGGGAGGGTATTCACTGGACTGGAACAAAGACTTTCCGTTTCTCATGTTGATGCACTACTGGCCGAATGGCCAGAAGATATAACACACGTAATTTCAAATATTCCTTATGGCATATCCAGCCCTATTCTAGATAGGATTCAGACTCATCATCAGAAAAATCCATTCGAGGCAGTGGTCCTTTTAGTCCAAGAAGAATTCTCGGAGAGAATGTCAATGAATGGTGGACCACGGAGTATCGGGCCATTGGGACTATCACTTTGGATGGACTTCGATATCCACACAGGTTCGAAGGTCCACCCTGGAGCATTTACTCCTCCTCCCAGAGTAAATTCAAGACTGATTATGCTGGAGCCTAGAAGTGGAGGGCCGAGGGTAACTGACAGGAGACTATTCAAAATGATTACAAAACACTGTTTTGCGTACAGGAGAAGAAAGATGCGTACCTTACTTTCGAAACCACCTAAGAGGATAAGCAGGATTAAGGGTTGGCACAAGTCTAGTTGGGAGGAAGCAATTGTGCAAGTTTCTAGTAATCCAATCGAAGGAATGAGGGATGGCTGGCTCGAATTAAGGCCAGACGATTTGCTAATTGAGGAATGGCCCTCTCTATGCGATTATTTCTCCTCATTGAACCAAGAAAATTGATACTCTAGTCATCGCCTTGATATCTCCCCCCCCTCTCGGGTGGCCACGGCCTGTTACCAGTCCCGTAGGCATTTGAGGTTAAAACAATGGCAAAGAAGGACACTTATTTGGCTCTCTTGAGGAGAGGAATAGATGAGAATACAGCCCAAATCCTATCTGATGGTGGCATCAAGGTCGGAGATCTAAAGAAAATGGATGAAGACACCCTGATGAACAATTATGGGTTGAAGAAAGATATAGCCACTTCAGTAATCGAAGCCGTAAAGTCTGGTCCTAGAACATCCAGTAAGCAGAGATTCCTCGCAGATGTTCTTTCCAAGGATGGAAAAGAGAAAGTGGACAAGATTGAGGAGCAGAGATTCAAGCGTGAGCAAAAGGATCTGCTGGCTGAATTACTCGAGAAGAAAGAGCAACTGAGGATTGCCAGGGTCGAGGCCTTTAGGAACAAGAAGCTTGTCATGAACCGACTCGGAAAAACGATCGAGCTGATTGTGAAGCTTGAAAATACATTCGATGACGAATCAAAGGATGAGCAACGCTCTAAGATAAGGGATCAACTAGAGACAAGGGGCCTCGAGGCTGCAAGGGATCACGAAATGCTAGAGCTTGTTGGTACCCCTCAGGATATAGTTGACTTCAGGAGAAAAGTAGCACCTGTGTTATGCATGTATGCATGCCCCAGCTGTGGAGAGGAGATGGACCCCAGGGGCGGTAATCTAACGGATGATATGTCAGACTACGTCTTCATCTGTTGGGAGTGTGAAGAAGAATTCAGATCCCCCATGGCAGAATCAGTGGAACATCAGCTTTCAAATGGTTCTAGAATCTCTATTAACCCTAGGATCAAGCCCAGACTACCAGTTGTTAAGCCTCCTAAGAAAGTCGATAAATCTTCAGTTGTAGAGCTAATGATGCGGGACTTAGAGTCAACAGGAGCTTCGGCAGAAGAGCTCGAGGCAGCGGTGGAATCAAGTAAACTATCAGGTGGATTGATGGATATAGATGATTGGATTGACCAAACCCTGGCGGCCAAGGGATACATCCAGGCACAAGAGGACCGTGAAGATTTCATAATCGCTACAGGGGCAGGTGCAACTAAATTTAACAAGTGGATGAAGAAAGCTGGCTTGCGCTTCAATAAGCAGACTGGCAGGTGGTCCAGAGGCGACTTCTGAGGAATCGCATGACCAACGAAGCACTCTCAATTAGGTTTTTCAGGGGAAAATCTGAGATCGGCAAATCAACAATTATTGAAAATCGTACTATTTTGGATTTAGCTGAGGACGCAGGCGTAGAAATCCCAAGAAATTGTACCTCAGGGACATGTGGGACCTGTATCGTAAGGCTGATCACTGGAACCGTCCCCATTCCAGATGAGATACCCCTTGGTCTTGATGAGTACTTGATGAAGGAGGGAGGAATACTTTCCTGTTGCCTATGTCCGATTACCTCGTGTGAAATTGACATCACTCCTCCAATTTAGGTGAAAGAATGGCTGATTTCACCGATACTAGGTTTCTGGCCTTCTTGATCTTCGATGTGGTAGCAATATCAATCGCCGTCTGGTGGATCTCATGGAAGCTTAAGTCAAAGCTACAGGAGGTCGAGGACAGAAAGAGCAGGAAGAGAAACTGAACCCAAGGCCCTCATTCATTTACCGCAGCTGTCCACCTATCAGAATGAGGAATGCCAACAACCTCTATGTGACAGGCGAGAACACCACTCTGACCGCTAATTAACTCCCTCAGAGAAATCAGGTCATCTATACAGCAAGGACAGTGTGGGTGTGTAGGCTGAATCCATAGTTGTACGATCCCTGAAGCATCTACGTCGACACCTCTCAGAATCGACTCATCTGTCAACTCTTTTCCGTGGGGTTCCTTTCTCCCCCGGAGTACTCTGGCAACCCTCCTCTGTGCGACTTCACGTGCCTTTGTCATGTCACCACTCCGTGTAAACTGGAAAGGAATCACCCGCAGTTAGGCACTCCATTCCTTCAGAAGATCTGAACCATGTATCCTCGTTACCAATCGATCCTTCAGGATGGATAACCTTGGGCTCGACAGCCATCGTTCCACCTTTGGGCAATGGCCTATCGAAGCCCCTAGCTACAACAGGAGTCTCATCAAGCTCTAGTCCAACTGAATGCCCTAGGAAGCTAGACTGATCCGCCCCCATCCCCATTAGATTCTCAGAGTGACCCATTTCATTGGCAAGAGAGTAACCAATTTCCCATGCCCTAGAGCAATTATCCCCCTTCCCTAGTGAGGAAACCACTGCTTTCCGTACCTCCACCATGTCATCTAATCTGGAGTGCCAAAGCTCACTAATCTTTCCAGCACTGAAAATTCTAGTACAATCAGATACATACCCCCTGTGAAGATGGACGATATCTACCAGCACTGGCTCATTCTCCCTAACTTTTCTGAAACCGGCTCCGAGAGATGAGATAGGGCTAGAACCAAGCCCGCCAATGGCAGAGTCAAAATATGAAGGGACAGAACCCGACGGTCCAGAGGCTATGACAACTCTATCGCAGTCCATGGGCCATTTTCTCATCCTAATCCTGCCTCCAAAACCTAAATCCCGACTAATACTGTCTGCGACAGATGCAATCTCAAGCTCGGTTTTCCCAAGCCCCCCGTATTCCTCAACAGCCTGGAACATTCCCTTGTTAATGTCCCCACTCTCCTTCAACATCTCGATCTCCCACTTCGATTTCTCCTCTCTTAGGGAATACAGTATTTGCGTACAGTCATTAATTCCTCCCTCCATCAAGGATATCTTGTTACTAATGAATGACCATCTTTCCATTGGAACCTTCCCTAGCAGCATCGCAGGTTTTTCTGTAATGCCGCATCGTCTCAAAGAATCTTCTAGCTCACTCATTCTGGGCTGTTTTGATACTTGATGAGGAGAGGCACTCCCACCAGCTTCATACTTGGCCCTATCAAGTGACCTCCTGACCCAATGAGTATTTTCAATATCAGATCCATCCGCTCCAATCAAGAAAATCCCATTCTGCCTACCTCCAGTTAGCCAGTACAGTTCTACTGGATCGTCTATCATAGCACTCTTGATCCCATTTTCAGCGAGAGCTTTTGAGAGCCTATCTTGGCGATTTGATAACTCAGAGACAGGAACTCTCCAATCTTGGCCGTCCGGGCCGGATATCAAACCAACGTCCCACTCCACGTGCCTCTTCCGGGCTTCCTCATCAAAGGTATTTGGGATGATGAACATGAAGTGGAACCCCAATGGCCATAGGTGAGAGTGCTCTGGGGCCCTATGTGACAGGAGTTCTGTCGCTTGATGATGTCTCTCTAGACGGCAAGATTGTACTTCTCAGGGTGGATGTTAACTCCCCTATGAATCCGGAGAACATGGAATTTCTGGATGATCGTAGATTCACTGAATTCCTGCCGACTCTAGATGACCTGTCTTCGTCTAAGGTTGTGATTATCTCTCATCAGTCGAGACCTGGAAAATTAGATTTCACATCAACGGAACCACACTCCAAATTACTATCTAGATTAACAGGCCGGAAAGTAGACTTCGTCCCCGATGTCTGCGGAGAGTCAGCAATCCAAGCCATAAAATCCATGGAAGACGGAGATATTCTATTCCTGAATAATGTCAGAATGCTGGACGAAGAGAACACAATGAAAAAGGCAAGCCAGCATGAACTCGCCAAATCTGAGTTCGTAAGAGAACTCTCATCAGTTGCAGACGCATACGTCACAGATGCCTTCGCCACAGCCCACAGAAGCTCTCCATCACTAACTGGGTTCACCAACGAGATTCCCTGTATAGCTGGAAGGTTGATGAAAAGGGAAATTAATGCTCTTAGGACCGCGGTATACGACCCTCCTAGGCCATATGTAGCGATTCTAGGAGGAATCAAGTGCGATGATTCACTAAGAGTAGCAAGAAACTTGATTCAGAATGGCTCGGTTGACAGAATTGCGATGGTTGGCGTGGTCGGAAATCTAATGCTATGGGCACTGGGCCATGACATAGGAGAAGGAAATAGGGACTTCATCAGAAAATCCCTAGGCGAAGCTTTTGAGGAAACCTGGCAAGACTCCGAAAAACTAGTATCCGAATATCAGTCTCTCCTTTTCCTTCCCTCTGATTTAGCTGTAGAAGAGGATGGGACAAGGAGGACCATAGGGCTTGATGATCTTCCAACCAATTTCCCTATCTATGACATAGGCATAGACACCATGATGAGGTTGAGACCCCTCATAATGGAGGCAAATTGCCTACTTTGGAATGGCCCAGCATCCTACTTCGAGAAGTCAGAATTCGCCTACGGCACAGTTGAGATAATGAATATGTTCACGGAAGCAACTGGAGTAACAATCGTAGGAGGGGGACACACAAGCGCCCTCTTCAATCAGAGGGGGAAGGCAGATCAGGTTAGTCACAACAGTACTGGAGGGGGATCTGTACTTACGATGCTTTCTGGTGGTAAAATGCCCGTTTTCGAGTCCCTCGAAACCTCTGAAAACAAGTTCAGGCCACTTCTTCGTTCACTTGGAATTAGCAAGGTATAACATTGGAGCCACTGGGGAGATTTGAACTCCCGGCCTTCTGATTACGAATCAGATGCTCTACCAGGCTAAGCTACAGTGGCTTTGGCACATCCAGATGACAGATGTGAATAAGAGAATCGGTTTCCTAGTCTAATCATTTATCCCATTAGCTTACCCAAATCCAAAATAGACCCAATTCTTGACTCTACATCAGTGAGTATCGC
Source organism: Actinomycetota bacterium (assembly GCA_002712415.1). Lineage (GTDB taxonomy): Bacteria > Actinomycetota > Acidimicrobiia > Acidimicrobiales > UBA8592 > UBA8592. Next base: position 11,792 of record PATO01000040.1, read on the forward strand.
CTCCAGAGCTTCCCGGCTCCGGCCCTCGGCCCTCATAACCAGTATCGGCTCTGTGTTGCTCGGTCGGCAGAGATACCACCCATCCTCGTAACGAACCCTAATCCCATCCACGTCTGAATATCTCATATCTGAAAATGAATCCACAATTCCCCTCATCAAATCATCTCTGGAGCCAATTAGAGGTATTTTCACTTCATCCGTCGAATGATAATTCGGTAAATCATGGAATCTTTCGGAAAATTTCACTCCTCCCTTGCTAGGCGATGGATCCCTACCTACGATCTCCAAGAGTCTTGAAGCGTTGTAAATTGAGTCATCAAATCCTGGCCACCTGTCATTTAGGAAGAAATGTCCTGACATTTCTCCTGCCATAGGGGACATTGGATTATCTCTGAGTTTCTTTTTCATGAAAGAGTGGCCGGTCCTAACCATCACGGGTATTCCTCCTGACTTCTCAATACACTCTTCTAGTGCCATGCTACATTTGACATCGTAGAAGACCCTTCTAGCCTCATCTTCGGAATCCAAATCTACGTATGACAACAGGTCCTTGACAAAAATCGACATTAGTCTATCAGGTTGGATGAAAAGCCCCTTTTCGTCAACAACGCCAATCCTATCTCCATCTCCGTCCATTCCTATGCCAAACTCGCAACCATTTTCTATTACTGCCACAGACAGGTCCGCCATATTCTCCTTCCTGGTGGGATCAGGAGGGTGATGAGGGAATGAACTGTCCCAAGTACAGTGGACAGGGATGACTTCCGCTCCAATTCTTTCCAGAGCCTCTACAGCCAGAGGGCCTGGAACCGCGTTCCCACAGTCCAGAGCAACCCTGATTCGCCTCTTGGGTTTTCCAGCATTAGATACTATCACGTCTAGATATGAATCTTGGAACTTGCCCATAGGAACAATATTTCCCTTTCCCATCCTGAAATTCCCAGATTCCATGGTTCTCCGTAGATCCTGGATTTCATCACCGGCCACCGGAAGAGTACCTTTGCATATCTTGAAGCCGTTATACTCAGGAGGATTGTGACTTGCGGTAATCATAACCGAGACATCCACATCAAGATCCATTGATGCTCTATATAGAACACCAGTGGTGGTGGTTCCCAAATCCATTACATCACATCCTGAATTGACTATCCCATTCAAGAATGACTCATGCAGTTCCGGTCCGGACTCGCGTATGTCCCTCCCGACAGCAATACAATCTGCATCAAAATGAGAAACTATCGCCCTGCCTAGTCTATTGGCAAAATCAGGGGTTAACTCATCCCCATAGATGCCCCTGATGTCGTACGCCTTGAACACACTCACATACTCGGCCCCGCGGTTATACACCTAAGCATTGCCAATTCTAGATGGTACTAGACCTGTTTAGAGGCTCCTCCCTTACCGGAAGATGCACTAAAGATGAGAAAACTCCTACTGCTATTCCTATCCACCATACAGTTGTATAACTTCCATAAGTATCGTATAAAACCCCTCCAAGATAGACCCCTACAAAACTTCCCATTTGATGTGAGAAGAACACAATCCCATACAGTGTTGCCATGTATCTAACTCCGTAGATATGGGCCACAAGCCCACTAGTCAAAGGAACCGTGGCTAACCATAGAAAGCCCATGGAAAAGGAGAATATAAGGACAGAATTAGCCGTAATCGGCGTTAATATGAACCATGCAGCAGCAATCGATCTCCCTGCATAAATCCCAGACAAGAGCCATTTCTTTCCGTATCTCTTACCTGCCCATCCCGCCGCTAATGTACCCACTATGTTCGCAGCTCCGATTACTGAAATCGCAAATCCCCCCAAGGCCGCTGTCGTCTCTATCCCCAAATCACCACACCATCCAGCGGGATCGATTGGTGCACTCATCTCGGTGATCAGTGCCGGGAAGTGAGCTGTGATGAAGGCAAGTTGGTATCCACAAGAAAAGAAGCCTACGAAGATCATCATGTATGAAGGATCCTTTAGTGCTATTGAAAGAATCTCACTTAGACTTTCTTCTATCTCGTCCTTGGAAGCTCTCTCAGGGGCTCTCATGAAGGGAAGTAGCAGGAGAACCAACAATATTGAGACAGCGAATATCATGAATACTGACTGCCACTTCATGGATTCGAGCAGGAATACTGCAACTATTGGCCCCACTATCTGACCCGCGGACCCTGAGGCGGTAGCAATCGCCAGACTCATTGCTCTATTTTCCTGAGAACTTGCCCTTCCTACCACAGCTAGTATAACACCAAATCCAGTTCCAGCCACCCCAAAGCCAACAAGGATCTCATAGAACTGTATTGCGAATGCACTGCTCGCACCTGCAGTCAGTACAAGTCCAAGAGAGTAAAGTAACGCTCCCAATATTATCGCCTTCCTATCTCCTATTTTCTCTGCAAATGCTCCGAAGAAAGGAGAGCCGAAACCCCATGCCAGATTCTGAATCGCGATCGCCAAACTGAACTCTGACCTAGGCCAGCCAAACTCTTCTTGAATTGGAATTTGGAAAACTCCGAACGAAGCTCTGATTGCGAAACCTACCAGTACTATTATACATCCAACTAGCAATACTGGTGTGAAAAGAGATCGATTTTCTTGGAGGTCCTGATTAGTCATTCGCGCCACTTCCGCGGAAAGCCTCGCAGACTATCTCTATCAGTGCCCCGACTGGTAGGTCACTAACTGCATAAGCTGCCCTCGAGGGTGGAATTGAATCCCCCAGCCACTCACCATAAATCTCGTTTATCCTTGAATAGAATCCAATGTCTGACATCAGAATGGTGACTTTTACGAGATCATGCTTGGAGCTGTTTGCCGCCTCGAGTAAAGCATCTATCTTCGCCAGAGTGCCTCTTGTCTGTGACTCTATGTCACTGTTCGTTACATCAACTTGCCCAGACAGCCAAATGTGGTCTCTTACGCTAATTCCCGGACTGTAAGGAGCGAAGGTCTCGCCCCCTGCGTCTATTCTCAGCTTCCTATCCATATACCCCCGAAATCGTGGAGAGTCATAGACTATTCTCTGAGCATATTAATGATGAGTATGTGATCTCCAGCAATCTCTTCCTCGGTAACCTGGTCAAGGGGGATCCAGTATGCCTCTGAGGCGTCATCTCCAGCAGTTGGAACTGAGTCAGGGTCGACCTCAACTCTGTAAAACAGTGCTATGACGTGCTTTCTTGGATCTCTTGTTGGCTCTCCGTGGACCGCAATTGAGATAGGATTAGCTCCAATAACCCCCGTCTCCTCGAATAGCTCTCTTTTCACTGCATCTTCGGGGTCTTCCCCATACTCGACAAATCCCCCTGGGAATGCCAACTTATCTTTACAAGGCTCGTGACCCCTCCTAATTAGAAGTACTTCTTTCCCCCTATCTGTGTTTCTCGTCGCCACAGCATCAACTACCACGGATGGACTTCGATAGCTATCCCTGCCACAATGATAACATGCATCACCCACCATATCTCCTCCTTCTTTTCTGATAAGATTCTATTGCTTCATACAAATCCGATTTTGAGAAAGAAGGCCAGAAAACATCGCTGAAGTGCAATTCAGAATATGCAATCTGCCACAGCAAGAAATTAGAAATCCTTTCTTCCCCACTGGTTCTTATTACCAAATCCGGATCAGGCAATTCTGAAGCATACATTCTGTTAGTTATCTCCGAGGAATCAATGGAACCAACTTCTAGGTTGCCAGAGGCGTGATCGACAGCTACAGATTTCACTGCATCAACGATTTCCTCTCTCCCACCGTAAGCGAGACACACCGTGAATGTAAAGTCAGAGTAATCTGATGTAACCTCCTCAGCGTGGGAGATAGCATCCCTGACTTTACTTGGGAGCATGTCTAGCCTTCCGACGACCTGAACTCTTACTCCTCTGTCGTGAATCCTCTTATCCTCAGAAATTTCATTTAAACCCGATACATACAAGTCGTAGAGAACATCTAACTCATCATCCCCCCTCTCAGAAATATTTTCGGTGGACAGTGCGTAAACAGTGAAATATGGGATTCCAAGATCCAAAACCCAGTCCATAACCTCCTTCAGCTTCTTTTTTCCTTCTGTGTGACCTAAGCCAACTGTGGAGCTTTTGCTCCATGCGAACCTTCTATTTCCATCCATTATAATGGATACATGTTTCGGCAGCTCACTTAACAAAATTCTGTCCCTGAGCCTGTTTGTCCTGATTCTGTCTGCCCTGGAAACCACACTCCAAGCAAAACTAGAATTGGCAATTTTTCTTGCTGGGATGGATATCAATCTGAACTTAAGCAGCCATTTTGCTAACGAATCCAAGCTCTTTCCGAGCACACTCCGCCGGCTGCGCATACCTCAGCCAAGAGATACTCGGGCTAAAGTACGTCGCTCTTGACTNCTACTCAAATACAATGTCAACTGAATCCCCTAATCTGTCCAGGACGCCTGAATCAGGATTCACGACAATGACCTGGGAACATCTTTTCCAAACCGAGACATCATGGTGACTATTCCCTGCATAACCAAAGCCGGACTCACCGAATCTGGCGACCAAAGCCTCTGCTTTCTTGGTGTCCCTTAGATTGTAGTCATTGTCAGAAGCCATCACATCAGAGAACATGCCCACATGAGCAGCAACTCGCTCAGCAACAATTCTATCAGAAGCAGTAGCGAGAATTAATGTCCTTCCCCTGGCATGCTCACCTGTCAACCATTCAAGGAATGACTCATGATAAGCGAGCTCCGAGGGCTCGAATTTCAGTAGTCGNCCCAAGTCCCTTTTCCACTCCGCCCTTCTTCCCGTGATCTCCTTAATCACGAATGATGGGATGAGCCAGGGTCTTCTTGTAAGCACCCTTCTGACACTCAATACGGACATGTCCGAGAGTATCAGAGTTCCGTCCATATCCACCGCGAGTGGCAGGTCAGAAGAGGCCGTCTCCATGATTACCGGTCGACGCACTCCGAATCAAGCCTTCGTATACCTATTGTATGTATACTCAAACCCTCTCCTGCGTATGATCGCGATGTCTGACCTTAANCCCACATGGAGGCCTCAAGCCTTGAGACAGGTCAGCTCGGACTTCGATACCCCATCAGGATTTACCCCGATAAGAGTTGTAGGAATGGGAGGCCTCACTGGCATGAGCGCAGATTTTATCGAGCCTGATAGAATCACAAATCCCAGCGACTGGGAAGACCTTGTAGCTGATCTCGACCAATGGGGAGAAGTACCTGATCCAGCTACTATCTCAAATATTTCTTCGGAATGGACCAGTAGGGGTCTAGTATTACAGATTAGTGCGGAATTAGAATGGATTGCAGAGTTCCTTCCATGGGGCTCTGATGGCCTGCTNAGGACTAGATCAAGANATGCCCCGGAGAACTCTGACGCACCAACTGGGGGCNTCTTCTGGAATGGAAGGGACGTGGTAATCCTGAGGAGGAANGTTGAGGAATGGGAGAGTGTCGAATCAAAATTGGAGAAAGCCCTTGNTGGAGACAACTTGGAATCCTGCAGGATTCTGCTGGAGGAATCCGGCGAGGCCCTTGGAAGGTTCCATATGTCTATGTCCAATATNAGGGATTTACCACCCGACCAAAAGAGGTGGAACTCCAGAAATGAGAAGATTGAGGGATTACTTAGGGCGCAATTCATTTGGAGGGCTCCATACACAAAGGAGCAACCCTGTACAGTCACCCTGTTGGATGTGAGATTTTCAGATTTCAATGGTGAATCAATTCGCATAGGGCCCCCAAGACTCTCGGACGCACTGGTTCCGCACGACTCTGAAAAGCCTGCCATTAGGGACCTAGCCTCATTAGTTCACGACTTGTCCAGAATCCACCACAGGGTGGGGAGCGTATTCGGGCTGAGTGAACTTCGAAGCTACCTCATTGAAGGCTGGAGAAAGACGGCTCCGGAGGAATGGGCATCTGACAGGGCGTTCTACTCTCACCGAGGAGGATTAGCCATATGGGAATACGAACAGTGTCTGATGGATGTCTTGGAGGCATCCGCCAATCAGTCAGGCGCACCGCAGCCAGCCGTTAAGATGCTAATGTATGTCAAGATGTACCAAAAAAAGANGTTCAATAACAGAACCTTTGCGGCACTCTCATTCATGGCATTCTTTTTCGGAGCGTCNTCTTTCATCAATCAGTTTCCCCCAAGTGTCCTGGAGTTTATGACCTCTGCAATATGCTTCGTCGTTGGGTATTTATCGTTCACAACGTACAAGAGAATGTCTCCTCCACCTGAGAGACCATTTATGGACGTATAATGCATTTTTTGCCAAATTTCGCATGTATCATACCACCTTCTTATATAACAAAAACCGACCCCAAAGCCTCATGGGATTAATCAAGCCCTACTCAAATGCTACAAGAACGAAAGTAACGCTGAGTGCGTTATTGGCTATGCTACTGGTCGGTACACAGACCGTCAGCGCCGAAACAACTGCACTCGCAAATGATGACTGGGTCGGGATAAGCTTCTGGATCGCAACAGCAATGATGCTTGCTTTCACAGTCTTCTTCCTCATCGAGAGGCAGAACGTACCAGACAAGTGGAAGACTTCCATGACAGTGGCCGCTTTGGTCACTGGTGTCGCATGGTACCACTACACATACATGAGAGAAGTATGGGCAATGGGAGACGGATCTCCTCTAGTCTACAGATACATTGACTGGCTCATAACAGTCCCTCTGCAGGTAGTAGAGTTCTACCTAATCCTAGCCGCCATCGGNGTAGGAACTTTCGTCATGTTCAGGAACCTNATGGCTGCATCCATCGTCATGCTGGTGGCTGGATTCTTCGGTGAGTCCGGAGCTATGGACAGCACCATNGATCTGTCAGCAGAAATCTGGTGGGTCATCGGAATGGCTGGATGGGGATACATCCTATACGAGCTATGGTCCGGAGACGTCAAGGAGGCTTCAGAGACNGGTAGNCCAAGCGTTCAGTACGCATTCAACTCTATGAGATTGATCGTAACTGTTGGCTGGGCAATCTACCCAATCGGCTACCTNATGGGTGNTGGAACCATCGATGGCATGGGAACAGACGACATGAACATACTGTACAACATCGCTGACTTGGTCAACAAGGGCGCGTTCGGTATGATGATCTGGTACGCTGCNAAGATGGAATANTCGGTAAAACGATAATTGTAGAAACCAATGTAAAAACGTAATCCGGNCGGTCGGNAAAACCGGCCGTCCGGANACACACAAATCTAAATCTNANNNCCTTCTCTNACTACTTATGAGAGGNTGGCCATTNTATGCTGANAANTCAGNTGTCATAGANGCTCCNAAGNCAGNGGTCTGGAANNNGATNAGNNCACCAGGCAATCTAAACGATTCTCATCCTTTCTGTAAAGAGAACACAGTTCAGAACTGGCCCGGTGAGGAATCAGTAGATACCTTGGAGTATCTCAATGGATTTGTGTTAGTCAGAAAGTTCCAGACTTGGATCGAGGGTGAGGGGTATTCTCTAATGATTGGCAGAGATGGTGGAAGACAGTCATACGTTGAATGGTCAATTTCAGAGATTAGTGAAAATAAATCCATGCTCAAAATTAGAGTCCATCCACACATTCTTTCTGATTGGAATAGAGTAACCGCATCCCTGGCTTATTTACTCTACATCAGACCCAAGTTGAGGAAGTATCTATTCTCAGTTACTAGGGGGTTCAAATGGCAGATCAAGAATAAGAAGAAGATTCCGAGAAATCATTTCGGAAAGCACCCATGGTTCTCATAGATCTTCCCTAGTTATTTGGCCATCTTCGAATTTGTAGAACAGTGGCTTTCCAGTGGGAATCTCAACTGAGACAATATCTTCAGGACTTATCGACTCGATATGCATGACAATAGATCTCAGAGAGTTACCGTGGGCCGAAATGAGAACATTCTTGCCGGCTTCCAGATCTCCCATTATAGTCTTCGCGAAGTAGGGTACTGTTCTCGCGGCATTCATCTTCAGACTCTCGCCACCAGGAGGGGGGATATCGAAAGACCTCCTCCAGATATGTACCTGCTCTGCACCGTGAATCTCAGCCGTTTCTGCCTTGTTCAGTCCTTGCAGGTCCCCATAGTGCCTTTCATTCAGTAGCTCATCCTTGATTACCGGGATATTCCCCGAGAAAGAACTCCTGCTAATGATAATCTCAGCTGTCCTCTGCGCCCTCTTGAGTCCACTAGTGTGGACTACATCGAACGGTATCTCTGAAAGAAGATCACCCGCTTCCTTTGCTTCCTCTACCCCTCTATCAGAAAGATCGACATCCGTCCATCCGGTGAATCTATTCTCAGCATTCCATACTGACTGGCCATGCCTGATAAGAACGAGTATCCCCATTCGATTACCTCAGACGGTGTGACTTTCCCTGAATCTTGGCTCGTGGAACTTCAATCCAAACTCGCTCGCTCTGGATTTTGCCATTAACGCGACATCCTCCTTCATTTCCCTCTCGGACTTAGCGGAGGAATCACAGTAGAAATTGGTCTGAACAATGATCTTGGAGGGTCCCACTGAGCTTATTCTCACCCAGGAGTCATCCTTCTTCATCGACCTAGGATCGGACGTTACCTGCTCCAGAAGAGAACTGCAGAAGCTCTTTATCGACTCCTGGTCGCTACTAGCCTCAAACTCGTATGATGGCTTTATCCTCCTGAACCTCCTCTGGCTAAAATTCTCAACAGAGGAGTTAGTGATGTTAGAGTTGGGAACGGTGACTAGGGTATCAGCGCTGGTTCTGATCAGAGTTGTCCTCAGGGCTATGGTCACTACCTCTCCCTCTACCCCATCTACAATAATCCAGTCTCCCACATTGAATGGCTGGTCAATTAGGATACTTATGGCTCCAAATATATTCGCCACCGTGTCCTTAGCAGCCAGAGCTAGTGCGAGACCAGTAATTCCTAGTCCGGCGATGAGCCCACTCAGATTTACCCCTGCGAGCCCGGCCATCATGAAGACACCAGTGACGACGACTGCCACCCTTCCAACCGACTCCGCCACGCTGGCAAGAGATCTCCTGGCGGCTAGATTCTCCCCTTCTACCACAATGAAAGCATCCAAGTAGTCAACTAGACGATAGGCGGCCACAAGCATAAGCAGTACGAAGCCGGCGTATACGTACGAATTCAGACGTTCAACAGAAGCTTCGTCCCATATTGGATCGGTGTTTGACACCAGCCAATCTATCGTTAGCGTGAATACTAAGAATCCAATCATCCAGCCCAGAGAAGCAGGAGCCAATAGCGACCTCCCGTCAATCCTTTCTGTCTTCGATATCAGATTCATCAGCCTAGGGAAAAGTATCCTC